>DASPVS010000178.1:0-2232 GCA_035622235.1 Acidimicrobiales bacterium
GGTCGTCCGAGCCGGCATGGAAGTGGTCGACATCGCCGGGTTGGTCCCGGGTTCTTCCACAGGCGAGGGTCTCGGCAACCGTTTTCTGGCAGGTATCCGGGAAGTCGACGCTCTCTGCCTGGTCCTGAGGTCGTTCGAGGACGAGGAGATACCCGGGGCCACAGACCCTCTCGAGGCACTCGCGTCGCTCGAGCTCGAGCTCGTCCTGGCCGACCTCGGGACCGTTGAGTCGCAGATCGACAAGCGACGCAAGGCCGCCCGAGCCGACAAGAGCCTTGCCGCGGAGCTGTCGGCTATCGAAGCCGCGCACGAAGCCCTGTCGGGTGGGACTCCTCTTTACCGTGCTGGCCTCGATCCTGAGCAACGCGAACTGCGCAAGGGTTTCTTCTTGTTGACCGACAAACCTGTGCTCGCTGTCGTGAACATCGGGGAGGAGCAGCTGGACGAAGCGGAGTCCGTGCTGAAACCCGTCGCAGAGGAACTCGGCACCCACGGCGAGGCACTCGCCATATCCGTTCAGTTGGAGGCAGAGGCCGCAAGGCTTCCACAAGAGGAGAGAGCGGAGCTGCTCGAGGGCCTGGGACTGGGGAAGGGAGCACTGGCTCGCCTGTCGAATGCCGCTTACCACCTTCTCGGTCGACGGGTTTTCCTGACGACGGGCGAAAAGGAATCAAGGGCATGGAGCTTCAGGCTTGGAGCGACTGCTCCGGAGTGCGCGGGTGTCATCCACTCGGATTTGCAAAGAGGATTCATCCGCGCCGAGGTGATTCCCTGGGACGAGTTACTCGCGGCAGGATCATGGGCATCGGCCAAGTCCGCGGGGAAGATCCGTCTCGAAGGGAAGGACTACCGGGTCGCGGACGGCGACGTACTCGAAATCCGCTTCAACGTCTGAAGGCTTTCGGTGGCGAATAGCTCTGTATGGATTTTGCGGGACGACGAAGTCTTGGCTGCGGCGGAAGTCGCCAACTCCTTTGCTGACCGCTCGAAAGGCCTTCTCGGGAGAAATGGATTCGAGGGAGCGCTGGTGCTGCCCGGAACGAGAGGAGTGCACACACTGGGCATGCGTTTTCCCATCGACGTCGCATTTCTCGACAAGGAAATGCGGGTCGTCGATTTGTGCCGGATGGCGCCCTGGCGGGTCGGCCGCCCTCGATTGCGAAGCCGCTACGTCGTCGAGGCCGAGGGAGGCGCGTTCGAGCGGTGGAAACTCAGGCCCGGGGACCAGCTCGAGCTACGCCGCACCGTATGAGCTCGCGGGGGGCCGTCAGGGCCGGTGCCCTGGTTCTCGTGGCCACGCCGATCGGCAATCTGGGTGACATTTCCCCCCGCGCCGTGGAGGCCCTCGCCGATGCGGATGTCATTTACTGCGAGGACACGCGAAGGACGAGACAATTGCTCACCTACGTCGGTGTCACCGGCAAGCGTCTGGTGTCTCTCCACGAACACAACGAGGCGGCACGGGTTACGAGCGTGCTGACTCGGGTGTCTTCGGGTGAGACGGTCGCCGTTGTGAGTGATGCCGGCACCCCCGCCGTGTCCGACCCAGGGCTGCGCATCGTGAGAGCAGTAGCCGACAAGGGGCTCGTTGTGACCATCGTGCCTGGTCCGAGCGCAGCAATAGCCGCTCTGGTGGTGAGTGGGTTCGAGACGGAGCGCTTCTGTGTCGAGGGCTTTTTGCCGCGCCGTGGGAGTGCCAGGCGCAGACGACTCGAGGTCATAGCTACCGATCCTCGAACGACGGTCATCTTCGAGGCGCCCCCGCGACTAGCCAGCACCTTGGTCGATCTCGCAGCCGTTTGTGGCGGGGACCGTCTTCTCGCGGTGGCGCGTGAGCTCACCAAGGTGCACGAGGAGATCTGGCGAGGGAGCCTCGATCAAGCCGTCGAAGAGTTCTCGTCCAGGGCCGTCAGGGGCGAGATTGCGGTCGTGATCGAAGGGTCTCCCGAGACCCCTCGAGCCGATGACGAAGAGGTCCGGGAGGCGCTCCGGAGTCGACTCGAACAGGGGGCGTCCCTACGGGATGCCGCCGCAGAGGTGGCTGATCGTCTTGCTGTCTCCCGCCGGCACGCATACCAGCTCGCTCTCGACGTGCGTGCGGAAGGATCGCGCTGAACGGGAATCACCCCGTCCCTTCCCTAACGAGTCGGTCCCCTTCCCTAACGAGACGGTTCCCTTCCCTAACGAGGAGGTTCGAAGTTCCGAATGTGCGGAATGGAAAGGCCGTCCCCG
>DASPVS010000179.1:0-2094 GCA_035622235.1 Acidimicrobiales bacterium
CGCTCGACGTCGTTGTCCCGCACGTAGTCCAAAAGCCGGCGACGGCGACCGATCAGCTTCATCAAACCGCGCCGGGTGTGATGGTCACCCTGATGGTTCTTCAGATGCTCCGTCAAGTGCGAAATGCGCTCGGTGAGGAGCGCGATCTGCACTTCTGAGGAGCCGGTGTCCGTGTCGTGAAGACGGTATTCGGCGATGGTCGCGGACTTGTCGGGCATGTGTGGAAGCAAACCTCGGAAACTCTCGACGGGGTGGGGGGCGGGCCCGATTCGACACCGACCCTCGCCCTGAGGGGCACTGGCCCCATCCGGTCAAAGAGCATACCAACTTCGGCCATCTGGTGCCCGCCGCGGGTCTTCGACCAGGTACTTCTCAGGACTCCTTACGCTCGAGAAGCTCTCGTGTCCTCGCCACGTCACGGCCCATTTGTTCTACGAGCGCCTCAGCGGAGTCGAACCGTTCTTCGCCCCGAAGGCGGGTCACGAACGACACCCTGGCCTCCTCCCCGAGCAGATCTCCCCTGAAATCGAGAAGGAAAGCCTCGAGCTTCCGCACGTTCCCCTCTCCAAACGTCGGCCGCACACCCAGCGAGATCGCCGCCATGTGCTCGGAACCGTCGGGGCGCACGTAAAAGCCCGCATAGATGCCGTCGGCGGGCATCGCGCTGCGGGGCGAGACACAGACGTTCGCCGTCGGAAAGCCAAGCTCTGACCCCCCCCTTCCGTCGCCGTGCTCCACAAGGCCGCGCACTTCGTAGGGCCTACCGAGTAGCCGTGCAGCCCCTTCCACATCTCCGACTGCGAGGAGCTCCCTGATCCGCGTCGACGAGACCGAGTCACCGTTCGAATCGGGTTCCAGCTGCAAACCGAGGACGTCGAATCCGTTCTCGCGTCCCATCTCGCGCAGTAATCCGACGTCACCTTTTCGACCGTGCCCGAAGTGAAAGTCTTCTCCCACGACGACCAGTCGCGCGCCGAGAGCGCTTACGAGGACGTCGTTCACGAAGTCCTCGGCCGTTTCGTTCGCTCGAGCTTCGTCGAAGGGAACTACGACGGTCTTCTCCACACCGGTCTGTGCGAGCAGCTCGAGCTTCTGCTCGAGCGAAGTCAGCTCAAGTGGTGCCGACTCGGGGCGGACGACTGTCGCGGGGTGGCGATCAAACGTGAGCACCACCGGGCTGAGCGCGGACGACCTGGCTCGCTCGATCAGCTCTCCGATGACGAATCGGTGCCCTAGATGCACGCCGTCGTAAGCGCCGATCGTGACCGCGGACCCGTTCGGAGGCCGTTTGCAATTCTCAGGCCCTACCACGACTTCCATCGGGACGAGGTTAGCTGCGGACCACCAAGTGCCCGGTTTCCGAGCCGTCAGCCCGCGGCGGACAAGACACAGCCTGCGACGAGACGATCGGTTTCGGTTCCTTTGTAGACAGCGAGAAGGCGTCGCCTGCGATCGAGCAGTGCCCACGGCCCGTCACCCGTCGCGCCGAGTGAAACTTTGTCTAGAGCCAAGCCGTGTGCCACGAGCCTCGCGATCTCGGACCCAACGGTCACTTGGGACATGTCCCGCACTGCATCTGCCGGAGCGATGACATGCGCCCTGTCGATCCCGCCGACGCGGTGCGCGTCCTCCAACGTGAAAGATCCGACCGACGTACGGCGCAGGTTTCGAAGATGCGCGCCACCTCCGAGCATCGCCCCGATCTCTGCTGCCAGAGAACGTATGTACGTGCCCGTGGAGCACTCGACCTTCATCTCGAAGACTCCCGCCGGAGCTCCTGGAAGGGGGTCCACCTCCAGACGGTGCACGGTCACCGGGCGTGGGAAGCGATCCACCTCGACCCCTGCTCTGGCGAGCTCGTGCAGCCGGCGCCCGCCGACCTTGACCGCGGAGACCATTGGAGGGACCTGCTCGATCCGTCCCGTGAGACCCGTCGCGATCTTGCGGACGTCTGACAACGTGACGTCTCGCATGTCCCAGACACCGGTGACCTCACCCGACGCGTCGAGTGTCGATGTGGCCGTTCCCAAGACGACCTCACCCTCGTACGACTTGGTGAGCCCCGACAGATATCCGAGAATTCGGGTGAACCTG
>DASPVS010000180.1:0-8585 GCA_035622235.1 Acidimicrobiales bacterium
ATCGCATTCACTCTCTATCGACAAGGAGAAGGTCCCCGTGTCGTAGTAGTAGTCGATACCGCTACCGGCCGAGTTCAACTCGTTGGTGCCATTGTCAGAGAAGGAACCATTAACAGTGACAATGAAGTTTCCAGGCGAGCCGTAATTCGAACAGTTGTAACTCCACGCCATGGTCCATGGCCCAGTCTGTGAGAACGACGGCGTCTGACCGTTCGTGCCTATCGTCGAACTTGAGAACGTCGCCGTGGCTGCAGCTACAGGACCCGTAGAGACGATCACCGAGAGCCCACAGAGGACAACGATCGTCGTACTGATCGCAAAAACGCCTCGTCGCAAAGCTGTTCGTTCCCAGATCCCCCGCATTTCAGTCTCCCCGCATAGAGCACAACGCCTAATGAATCAAGACGATAGACCCCACTGTCAGTGGGAGCCAGCCTCGGCAGACTCCCGAAAGTGTTTGAAAGCCCTACGAGTGACGTGCCCGTTAGGTCAGGACTCGTCGTCGGACTCCGGTTTGTTTCGAGCGCGAAACGTCCGAACGAGCCACCTACCCAAGTAGACCACGAGGCCACCTACCACCAAGACGCGTCACGCCGTCGAGGCACTTCTAGGGACGGGCAGGTGCAACCAGCGCGCAGTAGCGGCGGCGCTGTACATACATCCGCGCACTTTGCAATGCCGGTTACGAGGTGAAGACACCACCTTCGAAACCATCAAGGTCGAAAGCCGTAGAGATCTAGCACACGAGTACCTATCACAGCCCGATGTGTCGCCAACCCAGATTGCCGTGTTGCTCGATTGCGCCGACCAGTCAGCCTTTGGTCTAAGTTGCCGGCGTTGGTTTCATGCAACACCCAGAGAGATGCGTAAACGTCTTGCACGCTGACACACATCAAGCGTGCTATTGCCTCGAAAAGAGCTTCCTTAGGTCCGTCGAATGGGTTGTCCAGAATCGAAAGAGTAGGAAGACTGAACTTTCTGGATGTGTTGCGGGCCTGTAGGAAGGAGGAAGCCGAAAGACCCGGGAAGTCAGGTCGGGGCTACGAACTCTGCCAGGGCTTCGAGCTGATTAGCTGTCCCAACTCCGATGAGGACGTCACCTGGATTCATTACGACTTCCGGCGGCGGATTCGTTTCGAAGAAGCCGCTCTCTCGACGAATCGCCAGAATCAATGCACCGGTTTGACTTCGCAGTTGCAACGACTGCAGCGTCTCGCCCGCTATACCCGAGCTCTTCGGTATCTCGAATTCCTCCAACCGGAACTCAAGAGTTCCATCGTGCATCACGACGTCGACAAAGTCGACGACATGAGGCTGTGTCACGAAGGCGGCCATACGATCTCCTCCCAACTTCTGTGGGTTGACAACGCGATCAGCTCCAGCTCTTCTCAGCTTCACCTCCGACGACTCGTTGCGGGCTCGGGCGACGACTTGTAGGTCAGGACACATTGAGCGACTCGCTACGGTCACGAACAGATTGTCCGCGTCAGTGTCGAGTGCAGCGACAAGCGTCGAAGCGCGGTCGATCCCGGCTTCGATGAGGGTCGCGTCCTCCGTGACGTCGCCGAGGACATACGGATAAGGAAGGTCGGCTAGTCGCTCCGCGTTGCGATCAACTACGACGACCGGCTTCCCAGCTTTGGCGAGGAACCGAGCGACCTCTCTGCCAACGCGTCCCCATCCACAGATGATCACGTGGTCCGACATTTGTGAAATCTCCCGATCCATCTTGCGCCTCCTGACCAACTCCCGCATGTGGCCTTCGATGAGCACCTCGAGAACGGCCGAAAAAGTGTAAAGCGCAGTTCCGACCCCAAAAAGGATCAAGAAGATCGTAAAAACCTTCTCGCCCGCGCTCAATGACGAGGTGGAATTCGCTCCAACAGTCGAGATCGTGTCGATCGTCTGATACAACGAATCGAGGAAGGAGAGTCCAAATCCCAGGAATCCCGCAGTGCCAATGACTATGACCAGCGCCAGAAGCGCAAGACCTACGCGGACACGACGAAACGGATCTCTCATCTCAGATGAGAGATCCTGGCACGATTTTCATCCAACCAAAAAATAGGATCGTCAGAAGCGGATCTTTCGGCCAGTCTGACCCGCCATTCGTATCCTCCAGCCAGGCGATCCAAGCGCCAGTTCTCGCGTTCCAGCTCTGTGACGATGGTCACGTACCTCCATCTTCGGCGAGCCGAGAGCGAGGGCAAATGGCGCAGCCTGACGCTGGCACAGGGCCGCGCGAGCTATCTAGCTGTGCTCCACCCACCTCAAACGATCAACAAAATCAGCTAATCGTATTTTTCTTCAGCGCAGTGTTCTAAACGCCGCACGCAACTCTTCGGAAAACAGTTGTGGTTGTTCCCATGCGCCAAAGTGGCCCCCACGCTCCGCGTGGTTGAAATAGATCAGGTTGTGATAGGCCTCTTCAGTCCAGCTGCGGGGGGCGGTCACATATTCCTCGGGAAACACCGTGACTGCAGCAGGTAGCGAGACGTCGGCAGGTGCGTAAAAGTTTCCGCCTGCTTGGCCTTGCTGCCAATACAACCGTGCGGCAGATGTCGCAGTGTTCGTCAACCAGTAGAGGGACGTGTTGTCGAGTGCGTCATCACGCGTGATGGAACCGAACGGTTGTCCGGCATACAACTTCACAAAGTGCTCGTAGCTTGTCGGGTCGTGATCGAGGAGCCAGGCCGCGAGGCCTACCGGTGTATCTGCCAAGCCGTAGCCTATCGTTTGAGGACGTGTGCCCTGAATGACGCCGTATCCACGGTGATATGTCGCAAATGCAACCTGCCCGTAAGCGCGCTTTTCCTCATCAGAGAGTCCGGCTGGCGGAGGATCCCCGTTGCGTATGTGACCGAGTATCTCGAGCGGAACCATCTGCGCGAAGTTGACATGTATTCCAAGCAGTCCTGTGGGTGCCTGCCGCCCCATTGCTGCCGAGATCGCAGTACCCCAGTCGCCCCCCTGGGCGACGTAGCGCGTATAACCGAGACGCTCCATCAGGACCGCCCATGCCTGTGCGATTCGCTCGGGCCCCCAGCCGGTGGCGGTCGGCTTGCCCGAAAACCCATAGCCTGGTAGCGACGGAATAACAACGTCGAATGCGTCGGCCGCGCTACCACCGTGTTCCGTGGGATTTGTGAGCGGCTCGATGACCTTCAGCTGTTCGATGATCGAGCCAGGCCATCCGTGCGAGATGATCACAGGTAGCGCGCCTGGCTGAGACGACCGAACATGGATGAAATGAATGTCAAGTCCGTCGATGTTGGTCTTGAACTGAGGTAATCCGTTCAGCTTCGCCTCGCATCTACGCCAGTCGTATTCGCCCCCCCAATAGTTAGCGAGCTCCCGAACCGTCGCGAGCTGAACACCTTGGGACTGGTCGTCAACGGGCTCGCGCTCAGGAGGCCGCCATGCTGCAATGCGTCGTCGAAGGTCTTCGATCGCGTCCTCCGAAATGTCCACATCGAATTTACGAATAGACGGGTCGGCGTTAACTGCAGTGTCGATGCTCATAGTTCCTCCAGTGTTGTAAGAACCAATGTCGCTTGCAGGCTTACGACTGAGCTCATAAAACACCCTTGTCTGAGTCTCCCGCCGGGTGCGGTGACAGGACTTGCGCGTCGAGGCCGGTGCTGAGCTTTCCTTGGAGTGCTGACCGCAGGTCAGAGAGGGCAGCGCCCTTCAAATGTTCCGAGCGCGCCTGTTCTGACTCATACTTCTCGATCATCACCAGCCGGTCGCTCCCTTCGTGAAGTGCGTACAGTTCAACCCCGGGCTCCTCGTGAACCCTGATGATCGCCTTCTCGAAGGCGGCGATCACATCTGCACGGTCCTCGGGGTGAGGAAACGCCGTCACGACGGTCACAATGCTCATTTCAGGTGGCTCATTTCAGGTGGCTTCCTCCCGCTGGTGATCTTCCGCCCTTTCCCGACGGTTCTTTAGCGCTGTGCCTGGACTCGTGTTCGGGGTGCTGCGTCGGGCGCTAATTCGTCGGGCGCTCGAACACGGTCGTCTAGCGGAGGGACCTGAACGCATCGCGGAGCTCGGTGGTGAACAAATCCGGTTCCTCCCATGCCGCGAAGTGACCGCCCCGATCGGCCTCGTGGAAGTAAACGAGGTTGGGATAGGTCTTCTCGACCCAGCTGCGCGGTGCCCGAAAGATCTCATCAGGAAAGGTCGTGAAGCCGACCGGGAGGGTGACCGGCGCAGGCGTCTGACCGGCGGCAAGCGCTGTGGCCCGCGCGCCTTCCCAGTAGGACCGGGCGGAAGAAGCACCTGTTCCGGTCAACCAGTACAGGGTGATGTTGTCGAGGATGTGATCCCTCGTGAGATTGCCCACAGGTTTGCCGTCGACAAAGGCCTTCGAGATCTTGTAGTAGCTGTCTGTGTCGTGGTCGAGGATCCACGCCGCCAGGGAGAGAGGAGAATCGAGCAGTGCGTAACCGATGGTCTGTGGCCGCGTGGACTGCTCGAGGAAATAGCCGAAACCCGTCCTTCTGAACGTGGCGACAGCTTCAGCTGCAGCGCGCTCTTCTCCGGATTGCGCCGTATACGTGCCCGCCAACGCCGTACGCAGCAGGTTCATGTGGACGCCGATGAGCCCTTCCGGTGCCTGGCGGCCCATTTCTTCGGTCACCGCCGCGCCTTGGTCCCCACCTTGGGCGACGAAACGGTCGTAGCCGAGACGCTGCATCAGCTCGCCCCAAGCTCGCGCCACGCGGGTGGGGTCCCAACCGATCTCCGTCGGCTCAGAGGAGAGGCCGTACCCAGGGAGAGAAGGTAGGACCAAGTCGAACGAGTCGTCAGAGCGGCCACCATGGGCCGGCGGGTCGGTCAGGGGACCAACGGTCTCGAGCAGCTCGATCACCGAGCCGGGCCAACCGTGGGTCATAACGAGGGGTAGCGCGTCAGGGTGCGGAGACTTGACGTGGATGAAGTGGACCTCCACGCCGTCGATCTCAGTCTTGAATTGAGGCAACGCGTTCAGTCTCTCCTCGCACTTGCGCCAGTCGTATTCGGTCGACCAATAGCGAGCGATGGCCTGGTCGGTGGCCAGCTGAACGCCCTGGGAACGGTCCGTAACGAGTTCCTTCGACGGCCAGCGGATGGCTCCAATGCGCCGCTGCAAGTCCACGAGATCATCTTCGGGGACGTGCAGCTCAGAGGGCCGAATCGAGATGTCGGTCATCGTCGTCATTCCTGCCTCCGTCCCTCGATGTTCTCTTGGTTGTCTTGCGATGCAGGCTGGACCGCTTCTGTGCTTTCGTAACACCAGCCGTGGCTGGTCGAACCCGGGGGTCGCCCTGGTTTCGAGATCGACGACTGCGCAAGACGCCTCGCGGTTCGTCTCTGGATCTTGATGCCGTGTCCGCCCGGCGAAGTCCATCGCGTGTCCTCAGTCCATCGAGGTGAAGGGAAATGTGGTGGGACGCGCGCACGGGTTCTGATGCGCGGCGCCTCCGATGTCCTTCTAGAACCTGTTCTCGGACTTGACGCTCTTCAGCAAGCTGCAGCGAGGACCAATAAGTGCTGTACACCGCTGGTAATCCGAGTCGACGTAACGTTGGCCGACGAATCGACGTTTTCCTATATCGGACAAGGGGCAATGACCCTTTGTGGGGAAGTGGGGATAAGGGGTGTTCGGGGGGCACGTCGCTGGAAACCTTCCTGGTAATGGACAGGTAACTCGCATAGAAGGTGATGCGCATGCGACGAGTAATACTCGCAGTCGTTGCTTTGGCTATTCCGGTTTCGGTCGCGACCGTGGGCTTAAGCGGCACAGCAGGAGCCGTCACGGTGACCACGAAATGCACCAGTATCTCGGGACCTGCGTCCGGGAACATCACGATCAGCGGTTGTACAGGTGGTACGACCGGCGGTAGCTCGATGCCGTTCGCAGCTTCGTCGCTGGCTACGGGTGGAACGATCACCTGGATCGACGGCAACACCACGACCGTCGGAGCCGCGACGCTGACGTCGCCGGCCAAGCTGGTCAAGAAGTGCGTAAAGCTCTACGGCACCGGATCCACCGAATTCAGTGCAAAAGGCAAGGTCACGGCACAAACGGGCGTCGGAGATTCGCCGATCCCTGGAAAATACAGCGGGGAGGTTTGTGAAGACCCGAGCGGCAACTTGCACGCTTTGAAGCCACTTACGGCCGACTGAGCCAACATTCAGCTTCTCAAACTCTAAACACGACCTTTTCCTGCATGGAGCGGCTTCTCAGAAGTGAGGGGCCCGTCAGATGTACGGGTCCCTCACTTCAGTCGTTTCCGTCGACCTCTCTACGGGTCCTTCGCCGATGAGGGCCGATAAGGGCCTTTAAGGGTCTTATTGGATTCTTAGGACCTCTGGTGAGCTGAGCTCATTGCTCAGTTTTCGGAAGCCTGAGCGTCCTGAAGGAACTGTTGAAGGCTGACGACGTCGGTCGAGGGAGGGGCAGTTACGGCGACTGCGGTTCCGTATCCGGAGAAATCCGCAGTCTCCCTCACCTGAAACGTGTTTGAATCGATCGACATGTCCATGGAGACGGTCTCACGCCGGAGAAGACCATGCCCGTCGATGAACACCGTGAACTGTATGCCGTTTCCGAAGTTGAAGTTCGATATAGCTTGACGTGCCCACGAAGGGAAGTTCGAATCCTGTAGGTCGTTTTGGATCTGAGCTCCGGTTATGTCCACCGAGTAGCCCTGCACCCTCGCACCGTCCACAGACGAGGGCCCGAGCGACGAGACGTTGTTCCCCTTTTCCGCGAGAAGGTGAAGCATCGCCATCGGGTTGCCCCCGGCGTTCAAAGCTCCGGTGGTGCTGCCCTGAAATGCGTCGGTGGATCCGGAATTTATCGACACCCATGACTTGCCTTGCTCCACCTGGGCGATTCCCGGCACGCTCTCGTAGATGACTCCGCCTACGTAGATCACTTCCGCCTGAATCTGTTGGCCGGCAACCTTCAAGGAAAGTCCAAGTTGTGCCGCGCTCTGACTGAAGTCCACGGCACCGCTCCCCGACATCGCGAACGACGAGCCGTCTGCACTTTCCGTTCCGCTTATCTCTACGGTAGCGGTTTTGTCGCCCATCGTGCTGTTGACGGCGTGCACGACGACAGCGTCAGCATTTGAATTTCCTCCCAGGACCACCAAGAGGCTCAGGCTCAGAATCAGTGCGCCAACGAGCGCACCAAGGCCACCGCCAAGCCGTCGCCTTCGACGTCCCGCGACAGATCGCCTCCTACGCTTTTCGTTGGAGGCGAGAAAAACCGTCGATGGCGTTGAATCTCCGTAAGTTCGTGGCGGCACCGATGTTGGACCAGCCACGGCATTGGTGCGCCAAGCAGACGTGGACGAGACCCACGATCCTGGGTCGTCCAGCGGAATCCATTGAGAGCCATCCCACCGCATTTGAGCGACATACCGAGTTCCGTCCCAGTAAGAGATCAGCGTGGAATCGAACATGCTCTTCTGCCACCCGGGAACCGCAAGGGAGGACGTAACCACAGGAGGCGGGGCGAGACTGGCCGGCGGCTGGGCTGGGGGATCCATGGTTGGGATCATTTTTGGCGGCACCGTCGAGCCCAATGTCGAGCCGAACGAACCGGGACCGGGAGCTCGGAAAGGTGGTGGCCCTAGGGGAGCAGAGTTCTTGAACAGCTGGAACGATTCAGCCACGTCGTCACGCGCCGACGAGAGCAGACCGGGGGGTCTTCACATCGTGCTTATCGGCTCTCCGAGGAGACTTCTGAAGGACCTCACCCGAACCCGGCTTTGAGAGAGCCGGGTTCGGGTGCGAATGCCTGCACCTCTGGGGCCGATGCCCGAGCCTCTCACGCTTCACCCGCGAGCGGTGTTGCGTCTAACGAGCAGTGCAGACCTTGGAGGTAGCCGACGCGGTGTTGGCCGACGGCGGGGGCTGTCGCGGGCTTGAGCTGAGGCGCCTTCACCGGGTTGCGGATGCCTATCGCCGCGATCACACCACCCAATACACAGATCCCAGCCGAGATCAGAACCGCAGTTCGAAAACCGGCCGAGAATTGTTCGGGGTGCAGGTAGCTCGCACCCGTTATTCCGGCCAGCGCCGGCAGGGCCGCCACCGCCACGAGCCCTCCAACCCGGGCAACGTCGTTGTTCACGGCCGACGCGAGTCCAGCTCGCTCGTCCTCAACAGAATTCAGCGCCGTGGAGGTGAGCGGCGCGACGGTGACCGCCAGACCGGCTCCGAAGACGACAACGGCGGGAAGCACACCGGAGGGATAGAACGAATCAACGCTCGTTCGCGCCAACAATGCGAGTCCGAGACCAACGATCACGGGGCCGACTCCCATCTGCAGACGGGGTCCGATTCGCGCAGCAAGTCTCCCGGATCGTGATGAGAAGACGAGCATGATGACCGTAAGAGGCAACAAGGAGAGGCCCGCTTCGATCGGTGAGTAGTGATCAACCACTTGAAGCTGCACCGGTAAAAGAAACAACGCTCCACCAAGTGCTGCATAAACGATGAACGTCACGACATTGGTCACCACGAATTGCCGAGAGCGAAGGAGAGCGAGCGGGAACATCGATGCTTGAGATCTTTTCCGCTC
>DASPVS010000181.1:0-8743 GCA_035622235.1 Acidimicrobiales bacterium
ATCGGTGCGGTGCGTCGGGCCGAGGCCACTTTGGCCGAGCGGTCGGGCGAGGAGCCCGCAGACGAGAGCGTCGGAGAGGACAGCCTCGGCGGGTGCCCACGGTCCGAGTCGACAGCGGATGGAGATCTGTTCGACTGGCAAGCCCTGTGACACACGTGCAAATGGCCGATCCAGGTCACAAAGGAATGTTCGGCGAGTTCGGAGGTCGCTTCGTCCCAGAACCTCTGGTGCCGGCGTGCGCGGAGCTAGAGGTTGCGTTTCGCAGTGCGTGGAGAGATCCGGCGTTTCGCGAAGAGCTCGACGAGATCCTGCGCAGCTACGGAGGCCGGCCGACGCCCGTGACCGAATGCCACCGTCTTTCGGAGCAGCTCGGCATTCGCCTGCTACTCAAACGTGAGGACTTGGCTCACACCGGGTCGCACAAGCTGAACAACGTCGTGGGTCAATCACTGCTCGCCCGACGCATGGGCAAGAGCCGTCTGATCGCGGAAACCGGGGCCGGGCAGCACGGGGTCGCCACCGCCACGGCGGCGGCCCTCTTTGGAATGGAGTGCGTCGTGTACATGGGCGAGCTCGACATGAGCAGGCAGGCACTCAACGTGTTCCGGATGGAGCTGCTCGGAGCCCAGGTGCTCCCGGTGGGCTCAGGCAGCAGAACGCTGAAGGACGCGGTCAACGAAGCACTTCGGGACTGGGTGGCGACGGTTGAGCACACGCACTACTGCGTGGGTTCGGTCATGGGGCCGCATCCTTACCCTTGGATGGTGCGCGAGCTTCAACGAGTGGTCGGGGACGAGGCGAGAGAGCAATGCCGAGCGATCTCTGGGGGATCGGACCCGGAGTGGGTGGTGGCCTGCGTCGGCGGAGGATCCAACGCCGCAGGCACATTCGCGGGTTTCGTCGACGGTGAGGCTCGATTGGTCGGTGTCGAAGCCGCCGGTGGCTCGGCAATCGGTCACGGTATCCCCGGGGTTCTCCACGGCATGAAGTCGTATCTGATGCAAGACGAAGACGGCCAGGTCCTCGAAGCCCACTCGATCTCGGCCGGCCTCGACTACCCCGGGATCGGCCCGGAGCACGCTCGGCTGGCGGCGGAAGGCCGGGCCGAATACGTCAAGGCGACCGACGAAGAGGTCCTGTCGGCTTTCGAGCTTCTCGCCAGAAAGGAAGGCATCCTCTGCGCGTTCGAGTCGGCGCACGCCATTGCGTGGGTGGTGCGGGAAGCGGGCCGGACCATTCCGCGCGGCGAAACCGTTCTCGTGACCTTGTCCGGTCGGGGTGACAAGGACGTGGCCCAGGCGCGCGAGCTGTTGCGTTGACGGCTGCGAATACTTCTCCGCTCCGATCGACTTCGCCTTCTCGAGCGTCGGGGAGCGGCCCCGGCTCGCTCGAGTCGCATCTCCTCGAACGGCGAGCCTCGGGGCACAAACTTCTCGTGCCCTACGTCATGGCTGGAGCCGGCGACGACTGGATCGAGGTCCTCCAGGCCATCGCGGACGCCGGAGCCGACGCGATCGAGGTTGGCATCCCGTTCTCGGATCCGGTCATGGACGGTCCGACCATCCAGGCAGCGGGGCTGAGTGCGCTCCAGAGAGGCACCACGCCCGGGTCGGTCATCCGGAGCTTGGAACGAGCAGACGTTCCCGTGCCGGTTGCGGTGATGACTTACTACAACATCGTCTTCCGAGCAGGAGAACGACGTTTCGCGAGATCGCTGGCGGACGCAGGGGTCGGTGGGGCCATCGTGCCCGACCTTCCACTCGAGGAGTGCACGACATGGTGCGAAGAGGCTGACAGGGCCGGTGTGGACACGGTATTGCTGGTCGCGCCGTCCACGCCCGACGATCGTGCTCGGTCGATCTGCGAGCGGTCGCGAGGCTTCGTCTATGCGGTCGGCGTTATGGGCGTGACGGGGGAACGTTCGGAACTGGCTCATTCGGCGCGCCCGGTGGCGGCACGGCTCCATGCCTTGACCGACCTGCCGGTGTGCATCGGTGTGGGCATTTCGACACCATCTCAGGCGGCGGAGGCGTGTTCGGAAGCCGACGGCGTGGTGGTCGGATCGGCGTTGGTTCGTCGGCTGCTCGAGGGATGCGGCCCCGAAGGGGCCGCATCGTTCGTCTCGGAGCTCAGACGGGGCGTAGACGCTGCACTTTGAGGCGCTTCGAGGCACTTCGGGGCCCTTTTCAGGCGCTTTGAGGCCTTCGGCGCCCTTTGAGGCGCTGTGAGCAGTTGTCTCGGCGTCGCGAAACCCCTGGTTGAGGCGGCCTCGACTCTTGCTCCAGCACGCAGAGCGGTATTTGCTGATCAAAACCGCATTCAGTAGCAAAACTCGTAAAGGAACGCCACTGAACGTGACGATACCCCGTTCATGCGTCATCGAACCCCCCTATCTCGTTCAGCCGGCGTTCGTCTGGCTCAGGCCCTCGTCGTCGGCCCCCTTTTCGTCTTGGCGGTAGTTGCGATTCCCTCAGCCCAGGCAGGAGCCGCCAACAGGGGACGGGGCGGCGAACATCCGACCACGACGTCGACGGGTGGGACCACGAGCACGACGCGGCCGAAGTACGGAAAGCACCACCACAAGTCGTCGCCCTCCTCGACCTCGTCGACCACGACGAGCGTGGGGTCATCCGCCCCTTCGAGCAGTTCCTCCTCGACCACCGTCGGCTCCCCGAGTTCCGGGAGTGGAACGAACCAGCCGTCGTTCAGTTCGCCGCCGAACGGCTTCAACACTGGCTCGGATGTGCCCGGCCAGGGTGATACAGGATCGATCGACCTTCATAAGTCCGGCCACACCGGCGCAGGAGGCTCCAAAGAGGAGCCGAACGAGTCGTTCGTCACCGACACACCCGACGCAGGACAGCCGCCTTGTCCAGCCGCCCCCACCGATTCCAGCTTCTGCCTGGGGGACTGGCTCCTCATGGAAGGACAGGCTCATCCCACCGGCTTCACCTGGAACGCGACCGGAGAGTCGTGGGAAGTCGATCACGGGGTACACCTTCGCCATCCGCAGAACGTGACGATCATCGGGGGTTCGTTCCATGACGGGGAGACGGCTCCTTACAGAGGGCCGAACGGACACATACTCAACCAGTCTGGCAATGCAGTGTTCACCGTTGGCGCGGGCAACGGGGTGACGTTCGAGGGCACGACCATCACGGGCGCGCATAAGAGGACTTGGTTCGACTGGAAGATGGCAGGTGGAGCTGCCTTCTACTTCGAGGGGACAGAGAATCTGTCCGTCGAAAACGTGAATGTATCGAACGTCTTCGGTGACGGCCTCACCTTCGTGCCGCAGCTCAACTCCGCCGCAGGCGTCGTCTCCCAGCCTTCAGGTACGGTCGACAACTTCACGCTGGACAACGCCGGCCGGATCGGGCTCGACATCGCATCGGCCAATCATCTCGTGATCAAGAACGTCTACTTGCAGCGCTGTGCCTACGGCCCGGTCATCTTCGAGAGCGAATCACCGAACATGCACGCGAGGAACGTCACGATCGACGGCCTTTCCACTGGGGGCCCCATCTATTTCGACTCTGGCGGCTCCGCGGAAGGCCCGATCTTGATCGAGAACTGGACGATGAGAAATTCGGGCTCGAACGCTGCGATCACAATGTTCGACACAGGTGCATACCCGTTCGGCGGTCAGGTGACCTTCCTCCACGACGTCCTTCACTGCGGTTGGTCACTCGACCGGGCGTGCGTGTCACTTATCGGGCCCTCACCGGTGACGGTCGAGGACTCGACCTTCTACCCGGCGTATCCGCTCCACATCAAGCCGGAAGGCCTATACAGCGTGACCAATCATTCTCAGGCCTCGTTCATAAACAACATGGTCGTGCCAAACCCCAATGGTGGCGGATACCGGCGCGGCCTCGTCTCGTGGAACAGCACCGTCGACCAATCGGGTGGGAACTTCCCACCGCCGTTAGTGGAAACATCGCCACCTACAAAGCGCAACGCCAGGTAGGCGCTCAACGAGTGGATCGACAGAGCACTTCGGTCCACAGTTGCTCGACGCCGTTAACCATTCGCTCGAGGCTGTGTTCGTCGGCGCTACGCGAAGCTCTCTCACCTATCCGTGCACGCTCTGAGGGATCGCCGAGAAGACGTCGCAGCGCAGACGCAGCTCCGTCGACGTCTCCGATTCCCACGAGCACACCGTTGACACCATCGTCAATGAGTGAGGACGGCCCGCTGGCACTTGCCGCGATCACAGGCTTTCCTGCAGCCATACCCTCGATCACGGCCAACCCGAACGACTCCGTTTTGGCCAGATGGATCACGGCATCGGACGCCGCGAGGATGTCGTCCTTCAGCTGATCGGGCACGAACCCGGGCATGTGCAGAGAGTCGTCCAGACCGAGTCGGGAACGAAGCTCTTCGAGAGAACGCCAATATCCGGGGCTCTCCGCGGACCCGCAGATGACCCCGTGGAGGTTCGGGTGCTCCTCCTGTGCGCGAGCCACGCACTCCACAAAGTTGCGCTGACATTTGGTCGGGTGAACCCTGCCGAAGCTCGACACCACCAAGGCGTGTTCAGGTATTCCAAGTTCTTTGCGTGCACGCGCGCCACACCCGCTTCGACAGCGATCCACGTCGACCCCCGGAAGCACGACCGACGAGGGCACTTTCTCGAACCAGCTCGCGTAGTGGTCAGCGGCTCGTTGCGTCCCGTAAATCAGACCGTTCGGCGGCAGGGCGCGCCACGAACCTGCAGACAGTTTCAGGGACAGCCTCCGTGTGGCGAACGGGTCGTAGACATGCCAGACGACCGGCTTGCGAGTCAGTCTTCCCAGTACAGACGCATGTAGCAGCGTCGAGTTCTCATTTGCATGGATCAGGTCCACGTCGTCGCGACGGACTATCTCTCGCAGTCTCTTCATCAGACTCAAGTGATTACCTACGTCTCGCATCCGACTCATCGGCACGAGATCCGCCTTCAGTCCGAATTCCTGTAGCTCCTGCAGCCGCCTTGCGTCGGACAGGCACGCGACGGACAGGTGGAAGAGGCTCGGGTCGACTCCGCGCGCAACCTGATCGAGGACGATCTTCGCCCCACCCGACGTTTCGACGGCATTGTCGACGAGGAGGACCCTCGGAACACCTCTACCTGGGTCGTTTGGCAGCTGGTTGGCCGTCACCCGCTCAGAACGCTTCAAGGAACGAGGACGACCTTTCCGACGATCCTCCGATCGAGCAGCTCGGACATGACCTGAGGCGCGTCGTCGAAGGGACGCTCAGTTGGCGCAACAGGATGGAGCGTTCCGTTCTCGACAGCTGCGATCACGTCGTCCAGAAGCCTTCGGTTTGCGGTCGGATCCGACATCGCCCATGCTCCCCAGTCGACACCTACGAGGGTTCTGTTGTTCAAGAGAACCTGGTTCAGTGGAATGCTCGGGATCACGCCTGCTGCGAAACCGATCACGCAGAATCGACCTAACCTGCGAGTTGACCTGAGCGCCGGCTCGCTGTGAGTTCCTCCGACCGGGTCAAGAACCACATCGACGCCACCGTCGGATAATTCGCGAGCCCGGGTTTTCAAGTCTTCTTCTTCGTAATTGACGAGACCTTGCGGTCCGAGGCTCTTCGCGAGCGCCAGCCGTTCGTCGCTCGAAGCGGCAGCAACGACTTTTGCTCCGACGCCTACTCCGACATCGACTGCAGCCAAGCCGATGCCACCCCCGGCACCGAGCACGAGGAGCCATTCGTCTCTGCGCAACGCGGCTCGGTGTATCAGTGCGTACCAAGCGGTGGAATAGCTCTGAACGAACGAGGCCGCTCGACCGAAGTCGAGACCGTCGGGGACGCGAGAAACTGACGAGTCACGAACGGGCACGCGCTCGGCGAAAGCGCCGAAGCCTGTCATGGCGAAGACCCGGTCGCCGACGGAAAAAGCTGTGACTCCTTTTCCGACCTCGTCCACCACTCCGGCGATCTCACCGCCAGGTACGTACGGAGTCTGGGGCTTCATCTGGTAGCGGCCCTGGCAGATGAGTCCGTCCACATAGTTCACACCCGCAGCCCGCACAGAGATCACGACCTGGCCCTTCTCGGGCCGCGGATCAGGAACCTCCTCGATACTGAGACCGTCGAGGGGGCCGAGCTCCTTACATACCAAAGCGCGCACGACGCGTGACTCTACGTGAGCTTCATCCCCGGTGTCAGGTCGAGGGATTCGATGTCCCGATCTCACGACCGGTACCCGCGCCGAAGAATGGCTGACCCTCTCCAAAGATCCACTCCCGGTGCGACACGGGCGCGTAACTGCGGTCGGCGGTCCATCCGGACGATGAACAAGGAGTCGTCGGAACAGGAGCTTCTTGCGCAACTCGAAAACGCGACGGTTCACTCAGTCGATGTTTTCCCTTTTGAGGTGCGAGAATTCGCACAAAGCGAGAGCGGAACGAGGCTTTCCGCAACCGGCTCGATGGGGTGGACAGATTTCAGCGACGACTGCTTGCTCAATACGGCGTCCGGTGGCCCTGTCACGATCTACTTCGAGTACAGCTCGCAGGCGACGGTGAGGGGCGACGGTGCGACGTTTGCTCCCGGAACGACCTGCGCGGCGAATCGATCGGAGTTTGGCGACGCGGACGTGCTGCAACTATACGGGGCAGTCGTTCCGGAGGAAGGTCCGCCACCAGCACAGCAGGCGGCATTCGTAAATCCCCACACGCGACCAACCGACTGGACGATCTATAGCTCGGTCAAGGCCGAAGCTTGTGGCCGTTCGCTCGGAAAATACAGAGGATTCAGGATCCCGACGACAGGTGTCCCTCCTCCGCCCGTACACGTCGTGTCGGGGAAACTTCCCCAGGGATTGCGGGTTCTTCCCGCGACGGGGCAGATCATTAGCGGCCCTTCGAGCAGTCCCGGCACCCGGAGCGTTATGTTCGAAGCCTCGAACGGTGGAGCCGTCGTAACGACGACTTACGCATTCGACGTAGTCCCGTGACGATGCGCGCCTCACCTGTTGCGGCGCAACCTGGCGCGGCGCTCGCGATGTTCAAACCGTCGCCTGATGATCTCGCGCCGTTCCTGGAGCTCCCGGTACGTCAGGCGATCGACGGGTTCCGTGATCCCGAACGACGCGCGGATGCCGTCGAGATCGACGACGGGCTCCGCACTCGGTTCGAGACCTATCTCCCGTGCGATCCGATCACCGTGGCGTTCGTGGAAGTAAGTCACGATCGTTACGATTTCCTCGAAGATATCGATGTCGGGCGCCATCACCGCCATGGAACCGTCGAGGAATAGCATGTCCTTGACGAACAACATGAGCTCTTTCGGCATCCGGGCTCCGTAACCCAAAAGGGCCTTCGAGAGTTCCCGGACCTGGGCAGTGAGCTCCTCGGCCGTCATCGTCGTCGGGTCGACCACCGGACCGTCGAGCCCGAGATCTCTTATGACGCCATCGATGTCGACGTCGATGGGGAGTGCGCCAAGATCGCGCATTGCTTCGATCTGCGTGGGAACGTCATTTGACGACGCGGCAACGACCAGGCGCAGGAAGGCGAGCCGTTTCGGTTCGTCGAGGCGCCCGGTGATCCCGAAATCGAGCAACGCGACGCGACCGTCGGGTCGGACGAACAGGTTTCCGCCATGGAGGTCACCGTGAAAGACCCCCTTCAGCAGCGCGCCCTCCAGAAATGCGATCAGGCCGGCCCGCAGCACCGCCGCTGTGTCGATGCCCGCTTCCCGCATGACCGCGGCGTCTCCCCACGCGAAACCGTCGAGCCGCTCCATCACCAGCACTGCCCGGGCGACGAGTTCGGGATGAGGACGCGGCACGACGAGCGCGCGCTGGCCCGCTTCGGCGAGGACACGGGCGACGTCCAACATGTTCTGTGCCTCGAGGCGGAAGTCGATCTCTTCTGTGATCGTCTCTGCGAACAGCTCCACGAGCGCCGGAGGATTCGCCAGCGCTGCGATCGGGATCCTCCCTACGAGAAGGGGTGCTATCCAACTCATGGCAGCCAGGTCTCGCCGGACCAACTCCGAGACGCGCGGCCGCTGTACCTTCACCACGACCGCCTCGCCGCTCTTGAGAGAAGCCGCATGGACCTGCGCGATCGAGGCGGCGGCCAGGGGCACGGGATCGAAGCTCATGAATACTTCACTCAGAGAGCAGCCGAGCTCCTCTTCGATGGTCCGACGCACCTCTGCAAAAGGCACCGGGGGGACCTGGTCCCGACAGAGTTTGAATTCAGCGACAAGCTCTTCAGGGAAGACGCCTTCTCCGCTCGACAGGATTTGACCCAGCTTGATGTAAGTGGGGCCGAAATGCTCGAACGCGATCCGTAGACGTCTCGAGAGCCCTCTTCGCGACGCACTGCGACCTCCGGCGCGATCGAGGACCCACCAGGCGCAAAGCGCAAGAGCGAGCCGAGACACGACCGCGGCGACTCGAAGTCCCGGGGGCAGCCGGCGGCGCCGGATCAGACGCGGGACTTCGGCGAGCGTTCGTTCCCGGAGCTCGTCGATCTGCTTGCGCCACGGAAACGTCTCTTGGTCGACCACCAACCAAGGCGCCGCAGGCGAGAACGCCCCAAGAGCGAGGTCTTCGGGCTGCGGGCCTTTCTCGGTTCGCGCGACACCGCCCGTCGGTGTCACCGGATCCCGTTCAGCGCAGATCCCGGGGGACTGGTTCGCGACTTCAGGTTTGGTTGCGGGTCCAGGGTCAGTCCGAGACAGGTGCGATCACGAGACAGCCGTTGTGGCCGCCGAAACCGAATGAGTT
>DASPVS010000182.1:0-4617 GCA_035622235.1 Acidimicrobiales bacterium
CCAAGAAGTTCCTCGCGTTGGCCCTCGGACTTCGCCAGACCTTCAACCCGAATCCTGGACTTCTCGCATCGTCCAACGGGCTGGAGCAGAACCCCAGTCTCTCGCCGAGCTCGGGACCACAGCAGGTGCAGACCAAGCCGAACATAAACCCGCTCCGCGAGTTCTCCACCACGACGACAACCTCTCCCAATCAGCAGTCCGAGCAGGGCGAGCAGCCTCTTGCACAGATAGCGCAGCAGATTCGTTCCGCCTTGGCAGTGAAAGGATTGGCGTCGACGGCGAGCACCACCGTCAGTACGAGCGAGCTCGTCGTGCAGATTCTCGCGGACCGAGTGTTCTTCGCCACTAACTCAGCAGCCCTGGGACCGCTCGGCCAAGAAGTCGTCGACACGATCGCCGGCGTGCTCCAAACGGACACGAACGCCGTGGCGGTGGAGGGCTATACGGACAACGCGCCGGTCCTCGGGGCGCCGTACTACTCAAACATGGAACTTTCGGCTGTGAGAGCGGTGAACGTCGTCCAACGACTCTCGCTGGTCGACGGCATCGACGAGAACCGACTGTCGGCTATCGGTTACGGCGAGTCACACCCGGAGGTTCCCAACACCTCCCCGGCGAACATGGCGCTCAACCGCCGCATCGACGTTGTCATCCTCGCACCCGGTGAGAATGTGCCATGACGACGTTGAGCGGGCCCGACACGCTGGTGCAACCCGCGGTTTCGCAGCAGCCCAACGCGAACGCGGAGGGCGGCGCGAAGAAAAAGGGCAAGCGCCTCAAGATGATCCTGGTGATCGTCGTCGTGATCGCTCTGGCCGCGTTCATGGAGAAGGGGAAGTTCATAAAGCCCCACTACAGCGCCAAGCACCCCGCACCGCTCGGGGAGATCGACACCCTCGGCGGCACCGAGCTCACCGTCAACCTCGCGGACGGCCACCTGGTCCAGCTCTCGCTTGCTCTTCAACTCACCGCTGTCGCCAGTTCGAAGGAGATCGACGCGGACCAGCCCATATTCGAGGACGCGGCGATCTCGATCCTCGGGGCTCAGACCGATGCCTCGCTGCTCGCTCCCGGGGGGCGCGACGCTGTAAAAGCGCAGCTTCTGGCACGGTTCCAGCAGATCGCAGGCGACGTCGACGGGGTCCCACAGATCACCGCCGTCTACTACACGGATTTCATAATCCAGTAGGAGATTCCGCTTCACTGCGGCCGTGATTCGGCCGATATCCACGTCATGGGCCTGGACGATCTGTCCGTCTGCCTCTGGGAGCAGCGCGCCGCGCTCGAGCATCTGGCCTTCCGATTGGAAGAAGAGCTGCTCGTGCTCGCTGCGGGCCGCCACCGCTGGCTATCGAGAACGCTCTCGGAGGTCAACGAGGCCTACGCAGCCCTCGACGCCTCTGAGCAGCGCCGCGCCGAAGCGGCCAAAGCGCTGGCCGCGGAGCTCGGCTTGCCCCCTCATGCAACGTTGTCCAACCTCGCGGACGCAACGGGCGCCGAGGAGGGTGAAACGCTGCGACGTCACCGCACGACGCTTCGTCAGCTTCTCGAAACCGTCCAGGAGCTGACCGAAAGAGCGTCAGAGCTTCTTGCGCGGAACCTGTCCGCTACTGCAGACGCCCTTGCGATGCTCGGCATCCCGCCCACGTCTGGGTACCGGCCTGGCGGTGCCGAACCTCTGGCGTCGCGCGCACGGCTCATAGACGCGCGCGCGTAACGGAGGCCCCGAGCAGTGGGAGACATAGGCCTCAACATCGCCGTGTCCGGGCTTCTCGCCCAACAAGCCGCCATGGACGTGATCGCCGAGAACCTGGCTAACACCAACACACCGGGTTACGTGAGCGAAACCGCTGACCTGGTCACAACGCCCGGCTCCGATCCACTCGGCATAGGCGACGGCGTCACAACAGCCGCGGTCACACAAGCTAGCGACGGACTCCTCCAGACGAACCTGCTCCAAGCCCAGGGTGCACAGTCGCTCTCGGCGTCGCTCGAACAGGCGTTGTCCGGAGTCCAAGCGGCGTTCCCCGAGCCGTCGGAGACCGGGCTAGCTGAACAGCTCTCCAGTTTCTGGCAGGCGTGGGACGGCATAGTGCAAGATCCCTCAGCCTTAGCGCCCCGCACTGCGGTCGTCGACCTCGCGCAGAACCTCGCGAGCTCATTGCAGCAGGGAGCCGAACAGCTCCAGGAGCTACAGACCAACTCGCAGTCACAGCTTGGCAACGTCGTGGACCAGACCAACACGCTCTTGAGCCAGGTGGCACAACTCAACACGCAGATCGTCGCGGTCGAAGGATCGGGTGCGCCGGCAAACTCTTTGATCGACCAGCGGAACAACTTGATGAACGAGCTCTCAGGTGACATCGGCGCGGTTGGCCGGGTGATGCCCGACGACACCATGACCGTGACGGTCGGAGGAGTGACCCTCGTGCAGGGGTCGTTCGCCGACACCCTTTCGGTGACAGGCAGTCCGGGCTCGATGGTGATTCAAACGCAGACGAGCGACGCTACGGTGCCACCCGCAGGAGGCACGGCCGCAGGGCTGCTCGCCGCGATAAACCAATACCTACCTCAGTACCAGCAACAGCTCGACACGACGGCCAACGACCTCGAGACGACGGTGAACACGCAGTTGGCCGCCGGCTATACGGCGACGGGCGCGTCCGGGTCCACCGAACCGCTCTTCACGGGAACGGGGGCTGCAGGAATAAGCGTCAATTCGGCGATCGTGAACAACCCGCAGCTGATCGCCGCGTCGTCCACCGCGACGCTTCCCGACGCGACCAACGACGGAGGCAATGCACAGGCGATGGCCGAGCTGGGTACTTCGCCCACCGGGCCGGACCAGGCTTACCGCACGTTCATAGAGAGCATGGGGGCACAGCTGCAGAACGTGCAGAACCAGGTGCAATCGCAGACTTCCGTCGTCAACGCCGCGCAGCAGAACCTCCAAGCGGTGGCTGGCGTCGATCCTGACCAGCAGATGGTGAGCATGCTCAACTACCAGCAGGTCTACGAAGCCTCGGCGAAAGTGATCAGCACCATCTCGACGATGGTGGATTCCCTGATGGCGGCGACATGACCAGTCCCTCGCCGATCGGCAACACTCCGATCATCTACACGCCTGCAACGATCGCGGACCAGCTCGTGACCAACATCGGCTCGGACCAGAGCCTGATGGCGACGCTCGAGGAGCAGATCTCTTCGGGAAACCTCGTGAACGTGCCGTCCGACAATCCGGTCGAGGCCGCGAACATCTTGCAGATCAACTCCTCGCTGGCCCGGGCGGCTCAGTACTCCGACAACGCAACCGACGGCCTCGGATGGTTGTCGCAGGGAAACGCGACGATGAACCAGATCATCTCCACCCTTCAACAGGTTCAGCAGGACGTCCTCTCGGTGAGCGGCGCGAACTTGGCCGGGAACTCGACGGCCCTTCAGGCTCTCGCATCGCAGGTCGAGTCAGCACGCGAGGAGCTGGTGCAACTCTCCAACACGCAGTACGAGGGTCAGGCAATCTTCGCCGGCACGGGGAACGTAACCGCCGCTTACGACGCGAACGGCGACTATCTGGGGGGCGGTTCGGCACCGACGAGGACGGTTTCTCCAGGGACCCAGGTTGCAGTCGCCGTAACCGGACCGTCGGTGTTCGGCACCGGGAGCACCGGCCTGCTCGGTAACAGCACAGGTAACATCGGCGTCTTGGCTCAGATCTCGGCGGACATAAGCACAGGAACAACCTCGTCGCTCAACCAGGCTACGACGACGGACTTGCAGAACCTGCAGAACGCGATCAATCAGGTCGAATCACAGGCCTCGGTCCTCGGAGCGGCGTACCAGCAGATGCAGGCGTTCTCGCAACAAGCGAGCAACTCCCAGACCGCTTTGCAGACCGAGTTGTCAGGAGTTCAGAGCACCAATATCGCGCAAGTGTCAACTGAGCTGACCCAGGCGCAGAACTCCTATCAAGAAGCATTGTGGGCCGCTTCTAAGGTCAGCCAGAACTCACTGGTGCAGTTCCTCAGCTGACGTGCGAAAACACGTCAAACGACGCCCGACTGAACTGCAGCTGCAAGGGCATGGAAAAAGCAAGGGCATGGAAAAAGCACGTCAAGGGCACGTCAAAGGCAACCGAAAGCATTTGAAGTGGCTATAAAAAGCGACAGGACCACCGAGTCACCCCTTTCGATCGAGCGCGAAGGCGAGGATGATCTGGTCCTGACATTCGTGGCAGGACTCCCGGGATTCCCCGACGCCCACAAATTCGTGCTCGACGGACTCGGTGCCGAGCTGGAGCCGTTTTGCAGGATGCGATCACTGGA
The DNA here is from genome assembly GCA_035622235.1 of Acidimicrobiales bacterium. GTDB lineage: Bacteria > Actinomycetota > Acidimicrobiia > Acidimicrobiales > UBA8190 > DASPVS01. Next base: position 4,323 of record DASPVS010000182.1, read on the forward strand.
CCAGCGCGACCTCACCTTTACCGTCATGCCACCGGGACTCCTGTTCCCGGACTACGCGGTCGTCATCGACGAGGAATCGGTCGAGCGCCTGGGGATCACCACGGCCGAGGATGCGGTCGTGCTCGCCATCGTCACGCTCTCGGTGCCGCCGGAGCCGCCGAAGGTCAACTTGCTCGGACCGATCGTGATCAACCGCCGCACGCGCTCCGCCGCTCAGGTGGTCCAACACGGTTCGAACCACGGAGTAGCGGTTCCCCTGGTCGCAGCGCAGGTCTAGCGGCGCGCGACCGGCCAG
>DASPVS010000183.1:0-7848 GCA_035622235.1 Acidimicrobiales bacterium
GCATTCGGCGCATTCGGCGCATTCGGCGCATTCGGCGCATTCGGCACCGTCGCGCAGTCGCTCGTTGCCGCAGTATTCTTTGGGCGATCCGCCCGCCAACCGCCCAACCGGTGTGCTGTTTCGATACAGATCGGTCGGTGGGGATGACCGATTCCCGGTCAGGGAGGAAGAGCGAATGGAAGTCAGCTTCGCCCACGATGAGCAGCAAGGGGTACCGGTGTTGTCGGTGGGGGGCGAGATAGACGTCTACACCGCTCCCCGCCTACGTGAACATCTTCTCGAGCTCGCTCTCGGAGGAACGAACCGCGCGGTTGTCGACCTCACTGATGTGACTTTCGTCGACTCCACAGGCCTCGGGGTTCTGGTTAGCGGTCTCAAACGGTTCCGCGAGGCGGGTGGTGATCTCGTGCTGGTCGTCGTCCAACCCCAGATCCTCAAGGTATTCGAGATAACAGGGCTGTCAGACGTTTTCAGAATCCACTCGAGCACAGGCGAAGCCGTCGCCTCTTGACCATCGAGCCTTCTCATGCCACGGACTGTGACCAGGAGACGAACGTGACGGACGAGGTCGAGCTCTCTCTTCCTGCGAAGCCCGAGTTGCTCTCGCTCGCGCGTCTCACGGTTGCGGCCCTCGCATCGCGCGCCGACTTCGATTACGAGGAGATAGAAGACCTGCGACTGGCGATCGACGAGTTGTGCTCACCGCTCGTAGGACAAACCGGGCGTCCGGGCCAACTGCGGCTGAGGTATCTCTGGGACAGATCGTGGCTCGAGGTCTCCTGCACGATCGACGACGAACCGACCAACAGTCCCCCGGGCCGTTCCGTCAGCTCGACACGGCCGGAACACGACGAGGGGTCCTTGGGCGAGCTCGGGTCTTTCGGCTCGCTCGGAGCGGACGCCGGAGAGCAGGAACTGTCTGATCGCATTCTCGATGCGCTCGTGGACGAACACGGTTCGAAGACCGATGGATCGACGGTCCAAGTATGGCTGCGAAAAAGGCGTCCGGGTACGGGTCCATGAACGCCGAATCGGTGACCGCGGAACCTGGCACGACAGAACGGCCCGACGGCACTCTTCGACGCTTCTCGGACTTTGCGGCTTCGCGCGATGACTCGATTCGCGACGAGTTGATAGAAGCTCACATCGGTCTTGCTCGTCACCTCGCCCGTCGTTTCGTGGACCGCGGCGAGCCATACGACGACCTCGTGCAGGTCGCATCGCTGGCTCTCGTAAAGGCGGTGGACCGGTTCGATCCCGATCGAGGCACGTCTTTCGCCACCTTCGCGACGCGCACGATCCTCGGAGAGATCAAGAGACATTTCCGTGACAAAGCTTGGGCGGTACGTGCTCCGAGACGCATCCAGGATCTTTATGTCGCCTTGCGAGGATCGATCGCCCTTCTTTCCCAGGAGCTTGGTCGCTCACCGACGATCGCCGAGCTTGCGAAAGACATGGGGGTCAACGAAGAAGAGGCCATCGAGGCCCTCGAAGCAGGTCAGGGATACCGGACCACTTCGCTCGAGGCTCCCAACCGTCAGGGCGAAGGAGCTCCGTTGAGCGAGTTCCTCGGGGTCGACGAAGACGGGTTCACGGAGGCGGAACGACGCTTGGAGCTCTCACCGATCCTCGAAGCGCTTCCGGCGAGGGCCCGCACCATTTTGCAGCTCCGCTTCGAAGAAGGCCTCACTCAGTCAGAGATCGCTTCGCGGATCGGGGTCAGCCAGATGCATGTTTCACGCCTCATCCGAGTGAGCCTCGGCAAGCTCCGCGACGAATACAGCACCTGAACGCTGACGCGGGCCCTCGGAGGAGTCGAGGACGAAGTCGTCCATCTTCGGCCTCAAGGTTTCCAGCCAGTATCGGACCGTGAAGCCGGGCCAGTTGTTGGTCACCTTTCCTGAAGCGGTCTTGTACCAGCTTCGGCAAGACCCCGCCCAAGCGGTCCGTCGCATCTTCTCCTGGACCGAGTGGTTGAACCGTTCCATCGGTTCGCGACGTACCTCGATCGACTCGAGGTCTCCTCTGACCATCGCGGCGAGGCACTGCGAGATGTAGTCGATCTGGCGTTCGACCATGAAGAGGATCGAGTTGTGACCCAAGTTCGTGTTCGGACCGTACAAAAGGAACAAATTCGGAAATCCGGCGACGGTCATTCCGAGATTCGCCTCCGCACCGGCGCGCCATGTCTCGTGCAGGTCGACACCATCTCTTCCTTTCACTTCGATGGGTGCGAGGAAGTCAAGGGTGTCGAATCCCGTGGCGAAGATCAGAGCAGTGGCCGGGTGATGTAGGCCGTCCTCTGTCACCACGCCGTCGCGCTCTATACGGGATATCGGCGAGCTCACTACGTGCACATGTGGTTGCAGGATGGTGGGGTACCAATCACTCGAAAGGAGGATGCGCTTACATCCCACCGGAAAGTCGGGAATGAGAGCGGGCTCGGGAAGCTCCTCGGACACGAGCGCCTTTCTAACCTCACGGGAGAAGCGATTTTCTATCAACTTGCCCATCCACGCTCCGCGGCGGAACGCGAAGAAGCGCAACTCCAGGCGCCAGTAGATCGACCAGCGATACAAACGTTCTGCGGGCGTGATGTGTGCGAGGGTCCAGTGCCACCAAGGTTTGTACGCTTTGTCGATTTTCGGAGCCACGTAGTTTGGACTGCGCTGAAAGATGGTCACCCGTTTTGCCACCGCCGCCACAGGCGGCACGAACTGGATCGCACTCGCCCCGTTTCCTACAACAGCGACGTCACGGCTCGCCAGGTCTACCGAGTGATCCCAACGCGCTGAGTGGAACACCGGGCCGTCGAAGTCCTCGATTCCTCGAATGTCGGGAGTGCTCGGCCGGTTCAGCTGACCGCACGCGGCGATCACGAAGTCGGCTTCGAACTCCTCGCGGACCCGATCGTGGCTTCGCGCCGTAGAGGCCCCGGGCTCGCATCTGTCCACTTCGAGCATCCAGGTCCCCGTCTCGTCGCGGTAGCGCAGCGAGATGACTTCGGCGCCGAAGCGAATGTGCGATCGGATCCCGTGAGACCCCGCGAGGGCTTGTGCATAGCCGAGGATCTCGGGCTGCTCGGCGTACTTGCGGCTCCAGTCCGACTTGGTCGCGAACGAGAACGAGTAGAGGTGAGAAGGCACGTCGCAACCCGATCCCGGGTAGGTGTTGTCCCGCCACGTCCCACCCACCTCGTCGGACTTCTCGAACAACGTGTAGTCGGAGAAGCCGGCGAGCTCGAGTTGCACCGCCATTCCGAGACCGGAAAGTCCTGCGCCGACGATGGCGACACGGGGACCAGACGTTCCGCTACCGGCCCTGCTCCTCAACGCCGCGGCGAGCGAACGACGCCCGATTTGCAACGGCATCCAACCTCCGAAACTGCTCCGGGTTGCACTTCGGCGCCCACCATTGTGCAGCACACACGCCCATGTGCAGTACCCACCATTGTGCAGCACACGCGGGTGCCCGGCACGTGCCGGGAGCATGGGCCGACGACGCCGGCGCGCCTCCCTCAGGCCTTCGCGACACCCAACTCAGGGACGACCGACAGCGTGAACACAAAACGCGCACCGCCTCCGGGCGCCTCTTCGACCCATATCTGTTGGCCCTGGGCCTCGGAGAACGCCTTGGCTATCAGAAGTCCCAGTCCCGCACGACCCCCGGCCTCACGCCTGTCCATCATCTGGAAGATCGCGGAGCGCTCGGCTGGTGCCACTCCCGGGCCTTCGTCGGTGACAGCGACCTCGGCATGTCCCTTTCCATTCGCCTGGCCCTGGACCGAGGCGCTGACGGTCACGACCGTCTGGTCGGGCGCGTATCTCATGGCGTTGTCGATGATGTTGGCGAGAACTTGGCGGGTGAGAACGTGATCGGCTTGAACAAGGGGAAGCTCGTTAGGGACCTCCAGCTTTATTCGCCCCTCGGGAACCGACGTTCCGAGAACGGCGATGGCTTCGTCGACGAGGTCGACGACTTCGAGAGGCTCGGGTCTCGCTTCGAGAGCTCCGGCTTGAATCCGGGTCATGTCCAACAAATTCGCTACGAGCCGATCGAGACGGTCGGCCTGGAGGTCGATGAGACCCAACAGCTCGCGGACGTCTTCAGGAGGAAGTTCGAGCCCAGAATCAAGAAGGGTCGTGGCCGATACCTTGATCGTCGCCAGCGGTGTCCGAAGGTCGTGTGACACTGCACCGACGAGTGAACGGCTGAGTCGGTCAACCTCTTCGAGTAGTGCGGCCCTCATAGCCTTCTCGCGAAGCTGAGAGCGCTCCAACGCAAGGGCCACATGATTCGCGAACGCTCGCAGCAGATCGCGGTCCTCGCCAACTCGCTCGAGACCTCGAAGAGCAAGAAGGGCAGCCGGCCGTCCTGAAGCCGAGAGCGCCACAACCTGGATGGCATCGTCTGACACGGCGCGCTCCATGCTCACCGGCAGACCGGATTGAGAGGAGAGGCGACGGAGCTCTTCGTCGGAAAGGCCCTCACCGTCAGACGCCACGAGCTGTAGACGGTTGCCCGAAGGAAGAAGCAGCGCCGCCCCACGAAGGTCGAAAGCTCTCCGCATCGACGAAACGATGGTCTCGAGCAAGCGCGACTCGGATTGCTCGCCCAGGAGAAGCTCGGAAAGGTCGAACAGTCGCCGTAGGTCCGCGGCCCGCTGTTGCGCCTCGTTGCGGGCGGCGTCGAGACGTCCAACGACTTGCGCCACCACGAGCATCACCACGACGTACACGGCGAGAGCCACCCAATTCTGTGCCGAACCCACCGAAAGCGAGTAATACGGCGGAACGAACACGAGGTCGTATGCGATAAAACCGCACGCGATGCCCACTGTTCCTGCGACGAAACCGCCGACCGCGACACCCACGACGACTGGAACCACAAGCACCAAGCCATTCGTGGCGACACTCAGGTGACTGCGAAACGGGAGCATCACAGCCGTCAAGACGCCCACGAGTGCGACGGCTAGGACACATCCGGCCACGACGCGGCTCCTAGGCACCGAACGCCTCGGCAACTTCATTGCGCCGACGCCCCCGATAGAACCGACTTCAACACGCGAAATTCACCGTGCCAGCTTCACCGAGCCCGAGTCACGACGCCAGCCGCCGTCTACCACGCCGCAGCGACGAACCAGCCGCCGTCTGCCACGCCTCACCGCACAAGCCGCCGTCTGCCACGCCGCAGCGACGAGCCGCCGTCTACCACGCCGCAGCGACGAAACCCGACGCGAGCGTGCCCGGACGGTTGCCGTAGGCGGAGACCAGGAGGTTGTGGCCGGACAAGTAGAGGATCCACTGCCCGCTTCTATCCACGTCGAGGCTCGTGTGGTCGACGTCGGTGAAACCCACCGCTATCTGACGCACTACTCGACCCGTGGAAGGGCTCACGGTCAACAAGAGGGAAGACGAGATCGTGGCGGGCTCTCCTGCACAGCACACAAGGTTGACGAACAGGTTCCCGTCGGGTTCAAAAACTCCTTCGCGGTAATAGGAGTTCGATGCCGCATTCGGGACGGGAAGCGGGTTGGTCCCCGTCCCGACGTAGTAGCTCGCAGTTCTCGTGTCGAGCAGGACCACCTGCCAACCTTCGTTGTCCTGAGCCGCAGGGATCGAAACAGCGAGAGTCCGGCTGTCCGGCCCCCAAGACAAGTGCCCGATTTCCTCAGGGAGACCTGCAGACAAGGACTGGGGGGACATCGGATAGGTCGTCTCCTGTCCTGTTGCGATGTTTCGCACCACAAGGGCAAGCTGCGAAGCGTCGGTACCGGCTCCGGCCGGCAAACAGCCCGGCATCGTCGAATCGGGCTGTCGCGCATAAGCGAGCTCGCTCCCGTCAGGGCTTACAGCAGGGTCCATGCCGGCAGCGACGGCCCTCGGAGTTCCACCGGAGATCGGCACCGCTTCGATTTCGTGCTCGCACCCCGTGCGAACTTCGAAGTACACGGTCGAACCGTCAGGGGACAGTGATACTTCGTCGCCGGTGGCGTCGGTCGCGAGTGTTCGAATCGGCAGCCCTGTCGAAGAATCGAGCACCTCGAGAACCCCTCCGGTCGTAACCGTGACGATCGTCGTCGGTTCCTCCGAGAGCGAGGAACCCCCGGTGCCGTCCGAAGGTGTGCTCTGCTGCCGCTCGGAACGACGAGCCGGGGCCGCGCCGACCCGATGCGCCGGTGATCCGCCGCCGGTTGCGCCCGAAGTGCAAGACGCCAGGAGAAGGGGCACTGCGAGAGCAGCCGTTCGTCCGACGATGCGAAGCGTTCGCGGCGTTCGCGGCATTTGCGGCGTTCGCGGCATTTGCGGCGTTCGCTGCGTTCGGTGCGTTCGCTGCGTTCGCTGCGTTCGCTGCTCCGTCACGGAGCGACGTCTCTTTGCGCGGAGCGGAGCCAGTCGCGCAGCACCCGTTGGTAAGCCTCTTCGTACGCGTCGTAGTCGGCCCTCAATCGGGGACCCGGCCAGCGAGCGGGAAGTAGCTCTTCGGGAAGTAGCGGATCCGACGTCAGATGTCTCACAACGCCAGCAGCGACCCGAAATCCGGGCGCCAGAGCTCTCGTGTCACCTTGGTGGAGCAAAGGCATCTGCCCAGATAGCTCGCCGACCAGAACGCGCGCCAGATCCGCCCAGTCGTCCAGGTCCCATAAACGCTCCGCAAGCGATCGCCCGTTCGCGGCGGCTGCTATGCGGGCCGGAACCGAAGAGAACCAGTGACACTGAGCGACCGCTGAACCAGCACGTCGGAGCTGGTCGTCCCAGTCGGCGAAGTTGTCCGGACGCGCCCAGACTCCTTCTCGGAGTTCCCCCATCCGAAGCCGGCCGAGCGCTGTCCTAAGCGCCGCCCTTTCGCTCGCGTCCCGCCCTTCTGCTGTAACCACCGCCACCCACCATCTCCCTCCGGAGTCGACGAGGCGCGGACGGCGGCCCTGCTCCTGGCGCTGCCTTCGATCCAGGAGCGTCCCCGTGAGCCTGTAGCTCCCGTCGTTCGCCTCCAGCTCTCCTGCGGCGACCATGCGGGAAAGCGCGACGCGGCAGGTCCCGGAGCTGATCCCGAAGAGCTCTCCGCACTTCACCAGCGTGTGGGCGGGGAGCTCGGGGCGCGACAGCGGCAACAGCACGCTGGCAATCACCGAACGAGCCGATAGTGCCCTATCGGGAACGGGAGGGACGCGAGGGGCGGCAGGGACGCCGGGGACGGCAGGGACGCCGGGAACGGGAGGGACGGCGGGGACGGGTCTATTACGACTATTGTGCACGTGTCATCAAAACTGTAATATGAGAGTCATCGTGACTGCCACCATGGTGCCCGGACCGGAGGTCCTTCCGAGCGTTCTTCCGACTCAGCGTCTCTCCGCCTCGGGGCGACCGATACCCGAGATCCGCGAGGAGCTGCGGCAGATCCCTGACGCGAGAAATGTCTTGACGGTGCTCGGTGTCTACGTCCAGTCCTTTGGCGTGATAGCCGCCGCGGTCGCCATCGGACACTGGTGGGCGTACGCCATCGCCTTTCTCTTGATGGGCCGAGCGTTCGCGCTCTACGCGATCCTGGGACACGAGGCGGCTCATCGCCTGCTCTTCTCGAACAAGCGTGCGAACGACTTCGTCGGCCGTTGGCTGCTCTCGTACCCTGCTTTCGTACCTTTCGACCTCTACCGCAGGTCCCACATGGCACATCACAAGGACGAGATGGGGCCAAACGAACCCGACAAAGGCCTTTACGCGGGTTATCCGATCACGCAAGCATCGTTTCGCCGAAAGCTCACCCGCGACGCATTCTTCGTCTCGGGTTGGAAGAACCTTCGCCCGCTTCTACGCGCCGTCGGGAGCAACGAGAGCCGACCCTTGGCGC
>DASPVS010000184.1:0-3806 GCA_035622235.1 Acidimicrobiales bacterium
GAAGACGCAAACGGTCCTCGTAGCGCCGAGACTCCTCGTAGCGCCGACGGTCCTCGGAGCGCCGACGGTCCTCGTAACGCAAACGGTCCTCGGAGCGCCGACGGTCCTCGTAATGCAAACGGTCCTCGGAGCGAGGGCGGTCAGTCGGATGTCGAGCGGTTGTGGGTACTGCTCTTCACATCCGGTACTTCGTCGGCGCCGAAGGCGGTTCGTTGCACCCAGCGCCGGCTTCTCGTCACCGGCAACAGGTTGTCGATGGTTCTCGGAGTCGGCCCGGACGACGTCGGGTACCTCGCGATGCCTTTGTTCCACTCGAATTCCTTGATGGTCGGCCTCGCACCGGCGCTGGTGGTCGGGGCGTCGGTAGGGCTTGCACGACGCTTCAGTGCATCGAGGTTTCTCGACGACGTGAGGCGGTACGGGGCGACGTGGTTCAACTACACGGGAAAACCGCTGGCGTACCTTCTCGCTACGCCCGAGCGTCCCGATGACGCCGACAACCCGGTGAAGCTCGCATATGGGAACGAAGGATCGCCTCAGGTCGTAGAAGAAGTCGCACGGCGGTTCGACATCGCAGTCGTAGACGTCTTCGGGTCCACCGAAGGGGCGATCTCCCTCGATCGCGCGGGTGACATCCCGAGGGGTTCGATCGGTCGCCTTCGAGACGAGATAAAGATCGTCGGCCCTGACGGCGAGGAGCTTCCCCGTGCCCGCTTCGATGCACAGCACCGGTTGGTCAACGCAGAGGACTGCGTCGGGGAGCTGGTCAACTGTGCCGGCTTGGGCCCCTTCGAGGGCTATTACCGCAATGAAGAGGCAATGGAGAAGACGACGCGCAACGGGTGGTACTGGAGCGGAGACCTCGGCTATGCGGACGAAGACGGTTGGGTCTACTTCGCGGGGAGAACGTCGGACTGGATCAGGGTGGACGGCGAGAACTTCCCCGCTGCACCTATCGAAGCGATCGTCACCCGCCACCCCGATGTGATCATGGCTTCGGTGTTCGGGGTGCCGGACGTCGACTCAGGTGACCGGGTGATGGTTGCTCTCGTGCTCAACGAGGACGCCGTCTTCGACGCCGAGGCGTTCGCCAAGTGGGTCGACGATCAGGCCGACATGAGCCCCAAATGGCGACCGCAATACGTGCGCATCTGCGGGTCGCTGCCGACGACCCCCTCTAACAAAGTTCTGACCCGGACGCTCGTCCATCAGAAGTTCCGCTCGGACCGGACCGGTGGCGACCCCGTCTACCGGCGCCAGCGAGGTGAGGACGTCTATTCCGCGTTCGCGGCTCACGACGAAGCAGAGCTACTTCGCGGTTTCGAGAAGAGTGGTCGACTCCAGACCTGGGACCTTTAGGCGACGGTGGATCTCTCGCTCACAGAAGACGAAGCCCGATTCGCCGAAGAGGTTCGGGCCTGGCTCTCGGACAACGTCGAAGCTTCCGAGTCGCCCGTGCCTTTTTCGACTTCAGGATCGGACGGCTTGGCGAAGGAGGTCGAGAGAGGCAGAGCGTGGCAATCGAAGCTGGCGAGGGCGGGATGGGTGGGGATCAACTGGCCTTGTGAGTACGGAGGCCGAGATGCCACACCCGTCGAAGTCGCGATCTTCAACTCCGAGTACGCGAGAAGCGGAGCACCGCAACTCGTGAACAGAGTGGGCATAAACCTCGCAGGACCGACCCTGCTCGCGCACGGGACGACCGATCAGTGTGCGCGTTGGCTTTCTCGCATCGCTTCCGCCGAGGACATCTGGTGTCAGCTCTTCAGTGAACCGGGCGCGGGTTCCGATCTCTCCGGTCTCACAACGAGCGCTGAACGCGTCGACGGTGGTTGGAGCGTCACGGGTCAAAAGGTCTGGACTTCGTACGCGCAGTTCGCGCGTTGGGGCCTTTGTCTCGCCAGGAGCGATGCGGGGTCCGTGGGACCCGGCGGGCTCTCGCTGCTCGTCGTTGATATGAAGGGCAAAGGTGTCGAGATAAGGCCACTGGTCCAGATGACCGGCGAGGCGGAGTTCAACGAAGTGTTCCTCGACGCCGTCTTCGTGCCCGACACCAACTTGATCGGAAGCGCAGGCGAAGGGTGGAAGGTCGCGTCGACGACGCTCGCTCACGAGAGAGGGACCAGCTTTCCTTTTAAAGAGGAAGTGGTCCACGAGGGCTATCTGACCCGTCTCTTCGCCACGGCCGCGACGAACGGGACGCTCGACGACACTGAGGTCGCCGACGCTCTGGCAGACGCGTACACAGCGCTCGTCGTCCTCCGCACCCACAACTGGCGCACCCTCTCCGAACTCGGGAAGGGACGCGAGCCCGGGCCGGAATCCAGCTGGGTGAAGTTGACGTGGTCCGAGATGACCCAGCAATTGTCCGAGGTGGCTCTCGTCGTCCAAGGGAGTGACGCTCCGTTCGAAGGCGCGTGGCAACGCCAGTGGCTGTGGAGCAAGGCGGCGAGCATCGCCGGCGGCACCTCTGAGGTTCAACGAAACATCATCGGGGAGCGGATACTCGGTCTTCCCCGAGAGAGGAGGGCATAGTGCCGGTCCATTACGAGCTCGAGGACGACCACATCGTGTGGATCACCATCGACCGGCCCGAGGCGATGAACAGTCTCGACATGGATCACTTCGCGCAATTGCGCAAGGCGTGGGACCGTTTCGGGGAGGAGGACGAGGCCTGGGTGGCGATCATCACCGGTGTCGGAAACGCCTTTTGTACCGGAGCAGACCTAAAGACTTACATCCCGCAGGTCACGAAGCTCCATGCCGAGATCGCGTCACGCGAGGTCGAAGAAGTCGACGGGTATCGCATCGACGACGGGATCAAAGCAGTGCTGCGCGGATCGAAGCTCTACAAGCCGATCGTCGCGGCTGTGAACGGAGCGTGCGTGGCGGGGGGGATGGAGATGCTCGGAGGTTGTGACATCCGCGTGGCCGTTCCCGAGGCGTACTTCGGAGTGATGGAGCCCAAACGCGGCCTCTTTGCCGGTGGGGGGACCACGGTGCGACTGCCACGTCAAGTGCCTTTCCCGGCAGCCATGGAGTTCCTTCTCTGTGCGGACCGTGTACCGGCAGAGACGGCACTGTCGTTCGGCCTGTTGAATTCGGTCGTTCCCGCCGACGAGCTGCGGGCGAAAGCAGAGGAATATGCCCACCGGATCACGGCAAACGGTCCGCTGGCGGTCCGCAAGACCAAAGAAAGCGTCATAAGAGGACTCGCGGTCGACATGAAGGCCGCTTATCGGATCGAGACGGACATCTCCAAGGAAGTCTTCGCGAGCGAGGATGCGAAGGAAGGACCGAAAGCGTTCGCCGAGAAGCGGACTCCGCGTTGGACAGGTCGCTGAAGACCGGTCGCGCTCGAACGTCGAGCCGCACTCGAACGTCGAGCCGCACTCGGTCGGGGCACTGACCGGACCCGAAGATGGAGCACCTTTCGCTCGAAGAGGCCGTCTCGCGACATGTCCGCCCCGGCGACGCCGTTCACGTCCTGTGCGGCCATTCCCGGTGGACGGCTGGCGCTCGCGAGCTCGTTCGTCAGCATTGGGGAGCTGACGCGGGGTTCACGTTGCACATGGTCAGCCTGAGCTCGCTCGGGAGCCTCTTCTTCAAAGGGGGAATGGTCAAGAAGGTCGTCACGGCATATTCCGGTGACACGTTCCCTACTTACACGCCAAATCCCTGGTTCCAAAAGGCCTACGCGACCGGAGACGTAGAGGTCGAGCATTGGTCGATCCTCACGTTTTCCCAGCGGATGGAAGCCGCGGCTCGCGGACTGCCGGCCGTAGTCACCGGCTCGATCAGCGGAT
>DASPVS010000185.1:0-10209 GCA_035622235.1 Acidimicrobiales bacterium
TTCACAGCTCGAGGACGATTGGCGAAGGCTCGGACTTTCACGACTGCCCCTCGATGTCATCGACTGCCCGGACCGTCGACTCGATCGAGCGGCCTTGCTCCTGTCCGCGGAGATCGTGCGAGACGGGGACACGGAGCTGACCCTCCTTCTCCCGCGGCGTCACTTCAACAGCGCATGGTCCCGTCTCTTACATGACCGTACGGGTGACGGCATCGTCGCCACCGTCGGCCAACTCGCACACGTGAACGCCACCATCATTCCTTTCCAACTCAGTCGTTCTCGAAGGGTCATCGCCCGTCGGGAGCGCTCGGGCACCCGGCCTCACAAGACACCTTTGGGCGCGACGGACGACCTGGGTCCGGCCATCGCCGGCACGACCCCCATTCGGGACGTCACCTGGCGTCGACGCGTGCGGGTCGCCGGGCGGGTCAAATCGGTCCGGGTTCCGACCCGTGCGGCCACCGCCATTCTCGAGTGCACCCTGACCGACGGCACCGGGGCGATCCTGCTCGTATTCCAGGGCCGGAGGAGCATTCCCGGGATCAAGCAGGGGGCCCGTTTGGCCGCCGAGGGAATGGTCGGGTCCTGGGACAAGAGGCTCGCCATCCTGAATCCCGATTATCAGCTGATCGCGGGTGGTGTCGGACACGAAACCGAGGATGCCCCGGCGTCCAGCTGAACCGCACCTGATCCTCACCTGAGCTACCCCGCCCGCCAGGAAGGAACCCCGTCGCCCACCGACCGTCCTTGCCCGTGGTTCGGGGAAGTCGGTATCGTCGTCCCCCGGCTATCGCCCGTTGGCGCGTGCCGCCCGATGCCCCGCGACCTGCCCCGGGCTCGAGCAAGTTCACACCGGAGAGCAAGGGTTCACACCGAAGGGAGCAGTGGGAAATGACGCACCTCCTGGCCTCGACCGCCGGGTACCAGGGATTCGTCCTGACCGGTGCAGAGAAGGGCTGGTTGGTCTTCGCTCTGCTCGCCGGCTTGTTCGGTGTCGGGGTCGGGCTCGTCCTCATGCGTGGTGTGCTCAAGGCCGATCAGGGCACGAGCACCATGCGCGATATCGCCAAGGCCATCCAAGAAGGCGCCGAGGCCTTTCTCGCGCGTCAGTTCCGCACGATCGTCATCATCGTCTTCCCGCTGGCCGTTCTGATCTTCTTTACGGCTACGACGGTCAAGCGCGATGACGGATCGGTCGCACTGACGTTCGCGGCTGCCGGGATATACCGCGTCATCTGTTTTCTCGCAGGCGCGTTGTGTTCGGGCCTAACGGGATTCATCGGGATGAGCTTGGCGGTACGGGGAAACGTCCGTACCGCGGCTGCGGCGCGCGACGGAAAGATGCCGGGCGCGCTTCGCGTTGCGTTCCGCACGGGCGCGATCACGGGCATGCTGTGCGTAGGCCTCGGGCTGCTCGGCGCGACGGTGATCGTCTTGATCTTCCAGAACGAGGCCACGGCCGTACTGGTGGGGTTCGGCTTCGGTGCCTCGCTGCTCGCTCTGTTCATGCGAGTCGGAGGAGGGATCTTTACGAAAGCGGCTGACGTCGGGGCCGACCTCGTCGGCAAGGTGGAAGCCGGGATTCCAGAAGACGACCCCCGCAACGCAGCGACGATCGCCGACAACGTCGGTGACAATGTGGGTGACTGCGCAGGCATGGCCGCCGACCTCTTCGAGTCGTACGTGATCACGATCATCGCGGCGCTCATCCTCGGATTCGCCGCTTTCAACGGGCTGGGCCCCGCCTACGCAGCCCATTCCGCGAGGGCGGTGATCTTCCCGTTGATAATCCCGGCGATCGGAATTTTCGCGTCGGCGATCGGGGTCTTCCTTGTTCGCGCCACGAACCGCGACCGCACCGCCATGGCCGCGATCAATCGCGGCGTCTACGCCGCGGCAGCGCTGACGATCCTCGGCACGGGCCTGGTAGCAAGCCTCTACCTTCATTATGTAAAGGCCTTCTACGCGGTTCTCACAGGCCTGGTTCTGGCACTGGTCCTGAGCCAGATAACCGAGCACTTCACCTCGACCGAACGCAACCCCGTAAGAGAGATCGCCGAGTCGGCGCGGACCGGCCCCGCCACGACAACTTTGGCCGGCATCTCCTTCGGGCTCGAGTCCTCGGTGTGGGCGATCATCGCGATCGCGATCTCGATCGGCGTTTCCGTGGGGCTCGCCCACGGCAACATCGAGTTGTCGTTCTATCTTGTCGCTCTCAGCGGCATCGGCATGCTGTCCACAGCCGGGATGGTGGTATCCGAGGACAGCTTTGGTCCGGTTTCCGACAACGCGGCTGGAGTCGCCGAAATGTCGGGCGAGTTCACCGGGGACGCCGAGCGCGTAATGGTCTCCCTCGACGCTGTCGGCAACACCACCAAGGCCATCACCAAGGGTGTCGCGATCGGTTCGGCCGTCATTGCGTCGGTATCGCTCTTCGCGTCGTTCATCGAGACGATCGGGGCCCAGCTCAATTTGCGGGCGACGGGAAACGCTCTGTTCCACAATCTCGCAACGCAGGTAAACGTGGCGAACCCGACGACATTCATCGGAATGTTGGTGGGGGGATCGGTCGCGTTCTTGTTCTCCTCGCTCGCGATCCGAGCGGTCGGACGCTCTGCGGGAACCGTCGTCCACGAGGTCCGTCGTCAGTTCCGTGAGCATCCGGGGATCATGGACTACACCGAGAAGCCGGAGTACGGGCGGGTCATCGCCATATGCACCACCGCTGCCCAGCGCGAGCTGGCCACCCCCGCGCTTCTCGCCATTCTCACTCCGATCATCATCGGCTTCGGGATCAACTACCTCGCTCTCGGAGCCTTTTTGGCAGCTGCGATCCTCACGGGCCAGCTGATGGCGAACTTCCTCTCCAACTCCGGCGGGGCCTGGGACAACGCCAAGAAGTACATAGAGGACGGCCACGAAGGCGGGAAGGGATCAGAGGCGCACAAGGCCGCTGTGATCGGCGACACGATCGGAGACCCGTTCAAGGACACCGCCGGTCCGGCGCTGAATCCCCTGATCAAGGTCATGAACCTGGTCTCCTTGCTGGTCCTGCCCGCCGTCATCACGCTCCGTAACAACGACGGCGCCCGCTTCGCCATCGCCGGGGGCGCGCTCGTGGTCGTGCTCGCCGCCGTAGCATTCTCGAAGCGCAAGACAGAGGGCTTCGGCCACGAAGAGCACTCCGAGGAGACCGAGCCGCCCACCCCGGTGGTGGCCGCTGCGAAGGTCTGAACTGGGAAAACGGGTCCTCTGAAGCCCTAGCGGCGGACGGTTGGAGCACGGCGGGGCCCCGCTTGGGGTTGACAGCAGCCTCTACCAGCCCCCACGCTCAACCACGACCATGGCCACCCGATCCGAAAGCACGAAAACCAGGTCCAGAGCCACGAACGGCGATCGCCCGCTGGTGATCGTCGAGTCGCCCGCGAAAGCACGCACGATCGCCGGGATGCTCGGTCCGACCTACGTCGTCGAGTCCTCCGTGGGCCACATCCGCGACCTCCCCCGCAGGGCGGACGAGGTGCCGGCGGCGTACAAGAGCGAGGGCTGGTCGCGCCTCGGTGTCGACGTAGACAACGGTTTCAAGCCGCTGTACGTGGTGGCGCCTGAGAAGAAGGCGGTCGTCACCAAGCTGAAGCAACTGGTGCGCGATGCCAGCGAGGTATACCTCGCCACTGACGAAGACCGCGAGGGTGAATCGATCGCGTGGCACCTGTCCGAGGTTCTCGAGCCCCGGGTGCCGGTGAAGCGGATGGTCTTCCATGAGATCACGCCTCAGGCGATCGAGCGCGCCGTGCGGGAGTGGAGGGAGCTCGACCGCAGGCTCGTCGATGCGCAAGAAGCGCGCAGGATCCTCGATCGCCTCTACGGCTATGAGGTGTCTCCGGTTCTCTGGAAAAAAGTTATGCCGCGTCTATCGGCCGGTCGCGTGCAAAGCGTCGCAACGAGAATGATCGTCGAGCGCGAGCGCGCCAGAATGCGCTTCCGGAGCTCGTCTTGGTGGGACGTCGAAGCGCGCTTCACCGGCTCGGCCGACACCGAGCAGAGCCGCTTCGGGGCGACTCTCGTTTCGATCGACGGGACCCAGATTGCGACTGGTCGCGACTTCGGTGACGACGGAGCCATTTCCAGCAAGGAACGGGTCATAGTTGTCGACGAAGAGCGCGCGCGCCATCTGGCGGACAGGCTCGCCGGAAGGCCGTTCACGGTCCGATCGGTGACGGAGAAGCCTTTCCGCCGTTCGCCGGCTCCTCCTTTCATGACCTCGACGTTGCAGCAGGAAGCCGGGAGAAAGTTGCGTTTCGGCGCTCAACGGGCGATGCAGATCGCGCAGCGACTCTACGAGCAGGGCTGGATCACGTACATGCGAACGGACTCGACCACGCTCTCCGACGAGGCGTTGTCGGCGGCGAGGTCACAAGCGAGCGATCTGTACGGGCCGGACTTCGTCCCCGCCAAGCCGCGCCGCTACGAGCGCAAGGTCAAGAACGCTCAAGAGGCGCACGAAGCCATCCGCCCCGCCGGCGAGGTTTTCAGGACTCCCGATCAGGCCGCGCAGTCTCTGTCCGGCGACGAGCTTCGGCTCTACGAGCTCATCTGGAAAAGGACCGTCGCGTCGCAGATGTCGGACGCGACGGGAACGAGCGCCCAGGTTCGGTTCGTGGCAGCCCCGGCTGATGCGGCCCTCCAGGGCGCGGCCACGTCTTTCCGCGAAGCCGAGTTCTCGGCGAGCGGCAACGTCATAGGGTTTCCCGGCTTTTTGAGGGCGTATGTCGAAGGGTCGGACGACCCGGACGCAGAGCTCTCGGAGCGAGAGGTGCGTCTACCACCGCTCGCGGAAGGAGACACTCTCACTCCGACTGAGCTCGAACCGCGTTCGCACGCCACACAGCCCCCGGCGCGTTATACCGAAGCTTCGCTCGTAAAGGCCTTGGAAGAGCTCGGTGTCGGCCGTCCCTCGACGTACGCGAGCATCATCGGAACGATTCAGGATCGCGGTTACGTGTGGAAGAAGGGAACCGCGCTCGTCCCGTCGTTCACCGCGTTCGCCGTCGTAGGCCTTCTTGAGCGCTACTTCACCAACTTGGTCGACTACGGATTCACGGCAGCGATGGAGGACGACCTCGACGAGATCGCGAGCGGAGCACGCGAAGCGCTGCCTTGGTTGACGAGGTTCTACTTCGGAGACGAAGACCTGTCGGCATCGGGCGACGGAACGGACGGGAAAACCACGCCTTCGAGTGGTGATACAGACGGCGGCGGGCGCGGTTTGAAGGACGACGTCGCGTCGCATCTCGGCGCAATCGACGCGCGCGAGATCAACTCGATCCCGATCGGGGTCGACTCCGACGGACGAGAGCTCGTCGTGCGCGTGGGGCGCTACGGCCCGTACCTGCAGAGAGGCGAAGACCGCGCATCGATTCCCGAGGATCTAGCGCCAGACGAACTGACCCCCGAACGCGCAGAAGAGTTGCTTGCGGCACCATCGGGAGACACAGTCGTCGGAACAGATCCCGAGACTGGCTTGCCCGTACTCGTACGCGCAGGCCGTTTCGGTCCTTACATCCAACTCGGCGAAGCGGTCGAAGGCGGCGGGAAACCGAAGACTGCATCGCTGTTCCGTGCCATGTCGCCCGAGACGGTCACCCTCGAAGATGCGCTGCGCCTCCTCAGCCTTCCGCGCACCGTGGGAGTCGATCCCTCGACGAACGAAGAGATCGTGGCCATGAACGGTCGTTACGGTCCATATCTGAAGCGCGGATCTGACACGCGGAGCCTCGAGTCCGAGGAGCTGCTGCTCTTGATCGGCCTCGACGCAGCTCTTGCACTGTTTGCTCAACCGAAGACCCGCCGGGGTCGCCAACCAGCGGCTCCGCTCAAGGAGTTCGGGCCGGATCCCTCGTCCGGTGCAACCATTGTCCTTCGAGAAGGACGCTTCGGCCCTTACGTAACCGACGGCACCACGAACGCCTCACTGCGTCGTGGGGACTCGATGGAGAACCTGACCGCGGAGAGAGCGGTCGAGTTGCTCGCCGATCGTCGTGCCGCGGGCCCTCCGCAGAAGCGAGGTGGACGCCGGGCGTCGGCGAACACCAAAGCGCCAAAGAAGGCCGGCGCGAAGAAGACTGCGGCAAAAAAGACCAGCGCAAAGAAGACCGGCGCAAAAAAGGCCAGCGCCAAGAAGACCGGTGCGAAGAAGGCTGGTGCGAAGAAGGCTGGTGCTATGAAGTCAACGGCCCCAAAGACACCGGTCGACGAGGTGGCCAGTAAATCCTCCGCGGCAGGTTTATAGGAAGACGATCGAGGTGGAAGTCCGCGGCCGCCTGGTCGCTTTCGAGGGAATCGACGGGTCCGGGAAGACCACACAAGCCCGCATCTTCGCCAACGAGACAGGCGCTGTTTTCACTTCGGAGCCCGGCTCGACTCCCCTGGGTGCGCAGCTACGTCGCCTTTTGCTCGATCCGGATTTACCTGATCCCTCGGTACGCGCAGAGGCTCTGCTCATGGCCGCCGACAGGGCGCAGCACGTGTTCGAGGTGATCGAGCCGGAGCTGTCAGCCGGAATCTGGGTCGTAACCGATCGTTTCTCGCCGTCGACGTTGGCTTATCAGGGTTACGGCCGCGGACTCCAAGTATCGGAACTTCGCACTTTGGTGAACTGGGCCAGCGGAGGTTTGGAACCTGATCTCATCGTGCTCTTGGACGTGCCATTGGACCTAGCCCGTTCGCGAATCTCACGGGGCGGCGATGATCGGTTGGAGAGACTCGATATCGCCTTCCACGAGCGAGTTTCAGAAGGGTACAGATCGCTCGCTCGAGAAAGCCCCGAAAGGTGGGTGATCGTGGACGGTGTCGGCACGAAGGCCGAGATCGCGTCGCACGTGCGCGACCTCGTCGCGAAACGCATCGGCCCAATCCCCGTTCGCCGGTGACGACTTCTTTGCCCGAGAACGCCGTGAACGCGGAAGTGGACGCCGAATTGCCGTCGGCGAAGTTGTTCGACGAGGTCGTGAACCAAACGGAGGCGGTCCGGCAGCTGCGCGCCGCGATACGGAAACCGGTTCACGCATACCTCTTTGCGGGGCGCTCCGATCTCGGAGCCCCTGAGCTGGCGAGGGGTTTCGCCGCGGGCCTTCTGTGCCCGAACGGCGGGTGTGGAGAGTGCGACAGTTGTCGACGCGCTCTTCTAGGTATTCACCCTGACTTGATCGAAGTGCAACGCAGCGGCGCCAATCTAAGCGTCGAAGATGCGCGCAACGTCGTACGGCTCGCACAACGCCGACCGCTCGAGGCAGGGCGCCAGGTCATCGTCATCGGAGACATCGATCAAGCTCGTCTGGCCGCCCCGGTCTTGCTCAAGACCCTCGAGGAACCTCCGGGTCCGACCGTATTCGTCCTGCTATCTGACACAGTCCCCTCCGACATTGCGACGGTCACGAGCCGGTGTGTTCGGATCGAGCTGAGCCCGGTGCCATCTAGTGAGCTCGTCGATTGGCTCGTGAGTCTCGGCGTTGACGACGCGGTTGCCTCCGAGGTTGCGTCCGCCGCCGGTGGTAGTCCGTTACGGGCCCGCCTTTTGGCCGAGGATCCGGACTTGGCCGCGCGACACGCTCTATGGAGATCGGTTCCAGCTCGGCTCGACGGGACGGGCTCGTCGGCGGCGGCTCTTGCTTCCGAGTTGTTGCAAAGTGCAGAGCAGGCGGTCCAACCATTGAGGGCGCGCCACCGAGCCGAACTGGAGGAGATGGCTGGCGCTGCTGAGGCGAGCGGGGAAAAGGGTGTTCCGAAGTCAGTTGAGGAACGTCACCGTCGCGAAGAACGTCGATGGAGGACAGATGAGTTGCGGTCGGGTCTCGCCACACTTGCGACGGAGTACCGCGACCGAATAGCCGCTCAGAGTGGAGCGGCCGGCAACCAGCTCGCACCCTCGGAGGCCTTGCGATCTGGCGAGCGCATCAAACGTTTGTCCAAGGCGGTATCGGATATCGAAGAGCTTTCCTTCGAGTTGATACGTAACCCGAACGAAACACTCCAACTCGAGGCTCTTCTCGTGCGTCTGTCTTCGGTCCCGGGGTGAGACCTCCCTTCGCGATGA
Source organism: Acidimicrobiales bacterium (assembly GCA_035622235.1). Classification (GTDB taxonomy): domain Bacteria; phylum Actinomycetota; class Acidimicrobiia; order Acidimicrobiales; family UBA8190; genus DASPVS01. Next base: position 8,096 of record DASPVS010000185.1, read on the forward strand.
GCGCCCTTCGCGATGAGCCCTCACCCTGCGATGAGCCCTCACCTTGCGATGAGCTCCCTTCGCGATGAGCCCTCACCTTGCGATGAGCTCCCTTCGCGATGAGCCCCCCTTTGCAAAGCACGGCTCGAGCCCTTGTACTGTTCTCTGGTCCAAGCCTGGGTAGCTCAGCCGGCCAGAGCAGCGCACTCGTAATGCGCAGGTCAGGGGTTCGAATCCCCTCCCAGGCTCCGCATTCGACGATCCGGCTTCATGTCCAAGTGGACAGGAGCGTCAAGGTCGCAGGGTCGGTTGAAGCCGGATCGAGACGACCCATGACGCCCTCGATCAGTGTGTCGTCATCCACATCGATACTCGTCGTCCCATCGGAGACCGTCGTTGTTCCATCCGTGGTGCGCACCTAGAGCCCTGGCTTCGTTTCCGCCAAAGCGAACCGGGAGAACCGCGCCCTCCAAGCGCGGCGTCGCGCTCGTTCCTCGTCCGTCACCGGTACACCGATGTCGTCGGCGTGAGTCGCGAGCTCAGAGGCGACGTGGAAAGCTTGCAAGCGAGACGGGTAATCGCCGACGGACGTGTCCATGGCCCCGCTTCCCCGTTCGCGGAACGATCGTCGGTTCTCGGAGTCCGTCTCCCTCCACCGGGCGTGTAGATCCTCGGTGCTCATAGACGAGTATTCGGCCACCCCTAATGCGTTCGCCGAATCCAGATCGGTCGCGCCGCGCTCAGCGAAGCCTGCGAAGAGCTCCTTCACTTTTCCGTCGAGACATGCTCGGTGGTAGTCCTCCCCAGCCGTCAAGTGGCCGAGCATGTCTCGGGTTGTCCAGCCAACGCACCTCGATTGTCGGCCCCAGTCGCCGCTGTTCAATCCGCTGAAGTAGTCGTCGAGTCGCGACGCTTCTATATCGAGAAGCTCGTACGGATCGAGACCTTCTAACTCTCGGTCTAACTCCCGGTCGTCGGTTTCGGGTCGCTCGTCGTTCATCGCTCCTCCTCGGAGTTCATCGCGTCATCCGGTGAACGTTTGTTTCATCCCGTTTCGAACAGGGTTTCAGGCGTACATCAGCGATCCGGGTGTGGTGAGAAGCTCGCCTGTCTCGAGCCAGGTCTTCAGACCCGAGAGGATCATCGGCCAGCCTCCGTAGAGCTCTGCGTTGGCTCCCTCGCGCAACTGATCGTGGACGAGGAGCAGGCGACAAGAGTCGGCCACAGGCTCGATCTCCCAGGTCACACGCGATGGCCCCTCGTTTTTCACGTCATCGCTCCAAAGGGCCGTCATCGTATGAACGAGCCGACGCGGCGGATCGATTTCCAGGATCTCACCTTCACCGAGCAAGGTGCCCGCCTTGGCGTGAGCCATCTTCAGAACCGAACCCGGAGCCCAATCCGACTCGACGGATGCACCGAAGTTGTACTTCGCCCTTATCTCGGGATTCGTTATGGCATCCCAGAGTCGTTCCGGGCTCGTGCGGATGTATATCTCGAACACCTTCTCCATTGAAGTCTCCAATCTCTGTTTCAAGTCACTCAGCCCAGCCACCCAGGGCTCGGCGTACTTGCTGACCCACCGGTCGTGGACGAGGCGTATCGGGACGGGATTGAGGAAGTGCAACTTTTCGCGACCACGGCGTTGGGTGACCACGAGCCCGGCGTCTTCGAGCAGTTTCAGGTGTTTCATGACCCCGAACCTGGTCATCGAAAAACGCTCTTCGAGCTCGCCCAGAGTCTGTCCGTCTCTCGCGAACAACTCATCAAGAAGGCTCCGTCGGGTCCGATCGCCCAGCGCCTTGAACACGTCGTCCAAGTCGTCCACCCCTGTATGATAGGTGACTGTTTAGTCACATGTCAACTATCGTCGGCGTCGCCGTATTGGCCTTGCGCCACAAGCGCCACTCGGCCCATAAGCACGCGGATTTCATTCGTCGCCCCCCGACGCCCGACCAAATTTCATGTGCCGCCCCAGCAGTTCGAACGGACTAGACATCGCATATGACGGCACGGACCGATTCGGGCGTTCGTAGCGCCCAACCCGGTGAGACGCCGCGATCGCCGCACGAGCCTGTAATCGAGCACCGCGGCATATCTCACGTCCCGGACTCAGAAAGAGGAGCGACCCCCCG
>DASPVS010000186.1:0-11759 GCA_035622235.1 Acidimicrobiales bacterium
GTCCACCCTCAGCCAGTCCGAAGTACGACCGGCGAAATAAACCCAGCCTTCTTCATCGACATAGCCGAGATCACCGCTCCAGTACCAGCCATTGCGGGTCGCGCGCCTCATCGCCTCCTCATTGTGGTAATAGCCCTCGAACGGGCCCGCCCCCAGCATGTTCACGATCTCGCCCACCGACTCCTCTGCATTGAGGAGCCGGCCTTCGTCGTCGAAACGAGCTCTCGGTACTTCGATACCCGAAGCGTCGACCACAGCGATCCCCTCGCGAAGACGTCCCACAGAGCTTCGTGGTCGTTCGCCCGAGCGATCCAGTGCGATAGCGCCTTCGGTCGAGCCGAAGACGTCGATGATCGTTATTCCGAACCGTTTCGCGGCGGCTTCGACCACATGGGGAGATCCTTCGTTACCGAAGGCCACCCGGAGGGTGTTCTCGCAGTCGTCGGGACGCTCGGGGGTGGTCAACAGGTAGGCCAGGAGCTTGCCGGTGTAGTTGAACCAGGTCGCCCCGTAGCGTCGGACATCGGTGAGGAAACCTGACGCGCTGAAGCGGCGCGCAAGCGATATTGACGCTCCAGCTACCAACGCCGGCGCCAACCCGGCCATCAGGGAATTGGCATGGAACAGCGGCATCGATGCGTACCCGACGTCGCCGAGACCGATGTCCAGCATCGTGGCCATGCGTTGACCGGTGGTAAGAAGCCTCCGTTGTGTGCATCGCACGGCTTTCGGCGCTGCAGCAGTGCCCGAGGTGAACAGGAGCGCCCACAGCTCGTCGGGGTCACACTCGGACGCAGTCTCGTCTCCACCAACGTCTCGGCTCGTGCTGACAGGTCCAAGCGAATCAAGTGCGCCGCTCAGATCCTCGCCGATCGAAACGCCAGGTTCGTCGAATTCGGAAAAGCGGTTGGAGACGAGAATCCCTCCAGACAGGGCCAGCCGATCCGCAATCGGTTCGACCAACGTCTGGTGACACGGTTCGGTGACGAGTAGCTGAATGTCTGTGTGCGAAATGTCTCGCGCAAGATGCTCGTCCCGTCGCGTGTAGTTCAGTCCGACCACCGCTGCTCCGACGAGGCCGGCGCCGCAGAGTGCGAAGACGTAGTCCGGGGTGTTGTCGAGCAGCACTCCGACATGAAGTGGACGATCAGGATCGAGGCGCGATCGGAACAATGCTGCAAAGCGTTCTGCCTCGACGAGAAGCTCCTCATGTGTCCAGACCCGTTCCCCAAACCAGAGTGCCGGTCTGGAACACGAGCCCGGGTCGCGACCATTGCGTCTGAGGAGGCTCCCCACGTTCCTCGCAGGCATGGGTACCTCGACGAGTCGCGGGGAGACGGGGCTCTCTGACGTATTACGCCTCCTTCTTTTCGCGGCTGGCGGACCTGTCCTTACGCGCGCACGATGCGGACCTGGGAACCTTCAGGCGGTTCATCACCGTTTTAGCCGGGACGATCGTTCAAATGCGTTCGAGAACCGTTCCGGTGGCCAGTCCGCCACCGCAGCACATCGAGATCAGGGCGAGGGTGCCGTCGCGACGCTCCAATTCGTGCAAGGCGGTCGTTATGAGTCGGCTCCCGGTCGCTCCGACCGGATGACCAAGAGCGATGGCACCTCCGTTGACGTTCACCTTCTCCCAGTCGACGTCGTGGACCTTCTGCCAGGAGCAGACGACCGAAGCGAATGCTTCGTTCACTTCGAAGATGTCGATATCTTCGACGGTGGTCCCCGAAGCCTCCAGAACCTTGGCGGTGGCGGCGATCGGGCCGTCGAGCTGGTAATAGGGATCGGACCCGACGAGCACTTGTGCACGCACCCTCGCCCTCGCCGGCAGACCTTCTGCCATGGCCTTCTCCTGGGACATCCAAAGCACAGCAGCGGCACCATCGGATATCTGTGAGGACGTTCCCGCTGTGTGGATGCCGTCGGGCAACACGGGCTGGAGAGCTGCGAGGCCCGTCTCCGTGGTCTCCCGAAGTCCTTGATCGCGATCAACAGCCTGGAGCTCGCCGGTCGGCCCGTCCGGACCTACCGTGGGTGCCTCCATCGCCAGGACCTCACGCTCGAATCGAGCCTCCGCCCACGCAGTCGCAGCTTTCTTCTGCGATGCAAAACCGAGAGCGTCAGCGTCCGAGCGGCTGACCTCGTACTTCTCTGCGATCCTTTCAGCGGCACGGAATTGGTCTGGCGTGTCCACCGGAAAATCAGGGGGAAAAGGACGACCCGGCCCGTTCGAGACATTTGCTCCGAGTCCCACCCTGCTCATCGCCTCGACTCCGCATCCGATCGCGACGTCGACGACGCCGCTGGAAATCATGCTGGCGGCAAGGTGATTCGCCTGCTGAGACGAGCCGCACTGACAATCGATGGTTGTTGCCGCCACTTCGTAAGGCAAGCCTTGCCCCAGCCACGCCGTTCGCGTGATGTTGAACGATTGCTCACCCGCCTGTGTCACACATCCGCCGAAGATCTGCGCAACCGCTGAAGGATCGATGCCCGTTCGCTTGATCAATTCGATCTGTACCGCCCCGAGGAGCTCCGCCGGATGGACGCCTGAGAGTGCTCCCTTACGCCTTCCGATGGGTGTCCGCACCGCCTCGACGATCACTGGTTCGGTCATATTGGTCCTTTCGACACTCTTCGCCGAGTCGCGGCCGAGTATACGGTCACCGATTCAGACCCTGCCGAGGCAGTCTTCAGGGACTTCTCGAAGGACCCTCTACGGGCGCGATGCACCGATTCATCAATCGACCACGCGGCGACATACGATTCTCCGAGGAATTGGTCACACGTAGTAACTCACAACGGGAGACAACGTTCTTCACGATGAAAGAAGACGGACTCGACAGGGTTCTAGTTGGCGAGGAAGACGTTATTCCCCGCGCCCGCTATACGAGCTCTGAGTTCGCAGACATCGAATTCCAACGTTTGTGGCCCCGCGTGTGGCAAGTGGCCTGCCGCGAGGAAGAGGTCGCGGATGTAGGCGACTTCTATGAGTACGTGATCGGAGATCAGTCGATCCTGGTGGTTCGGTCCGCACCGGACACCGTCAAGGCGCACCACAACACCTGCCTACACCGAGGGACGCGTCTCGCCGATGGCACCGGCCATTTCGAGGACCGGTGCATTCGTTGCCGGTATCACGCGTGGTGCTACGACCTCGATGGAAACCTGATCGATGTCGTCGACGAAGACGAGTTTGGATCGTTGCCCCACGACATGTGCCTCGGTCAGGTGCGCGTCGACCGTTGGGGCGGCTTCGTATGGCTCTGCCTCGATCAGGACGCTCCCCCGCTCCTCGAGTATCTCGACCCGCTTCCCAAAATGTTGGCGCCGTACCACCTCGAGGGAATGCTCATGAGGGCCAACCTTGCGACGGTCCTCCCTGCAAACTGGAAAGTTGTCGTCGATGCCTTCAACGAGGGTTATCACGTCCAGGGCACCCACCCACAGATCCTCCCTTGGACCGACGATGTCAACCTCGACTATGAGCCCCTCGGGATCCATTCGCACTACGGGCGGCTTCCGAATGCCAGGCGAACGCTGAGCCCGAGCCCCAGGTTAGGACTCGCGCCAGGCGAGTACGACGAAGGCGAGATCCTCGCTCACTTCATCGAAGGTTTGGGCGGCCTCTTCTACGAAGACGAGCGAGCTCTGATCGAAGAGATCCGTTCGACCCAACTCTCCGGCGAGAAGATGCTGAGTCGATACCAGCAAGGCCGGCGGGAGCTGCTGAGCACCCGAGGTGTTCCGGTCGACGAGTTCACGGATGATCAGTTGACGAGCGCGGACGACGTGTTCTTCTTTCCCAACATAGTCGGTCCGATATACCCCGGCAGCGCGATCATCTTTCGGGTCCGCCCCAACGGACTCGACCCCGATAGTTCGATCAAGGACACGTGGTTCCTGGAATGGCCACGAAAAGACGCTCCTCGAAAACGAGCTCAGCGGCGTTTCTTCGCGGAGTGGACCGATCGCGACTGGGGACTGATCACTAATCAGGATTACGCGAACATGGAGCACATCCAGATCGGCCTGAAGTCAAGAGGTGGGCCCGGGTTACGACTGAATCGGCGTCAGGAAGCGAACGTCTTGCACATGCACCGGATCATCGACCGCTACCTCACCGACTGGTGAGCGAACCGAGATCACAGGCGAGCCACGTTGTGCGGCTCGCCGAATCCGAAGAGAGGTCGATCTCCGAGGATGTTGGTGCGATTGGAAATCCTGGCCCGTTGGCCGGACTGCGCGTCATCGAGCTGACCGGACTCGGGCCGGCACCGTTCTGCGCGATGGTCCTCTCAGATCTCGGTGCCGAGGTTCTCCGAATCGAGCGCACCGGACTACCCAAAACCCGAGCAGATGCGGTGGATCGCCGCATGGTGTTGACCCGCGGTCGGCCCGTCGTAGGTGTCGACCTCAAACGGCTCGAGGGTGTTGGCGTTGTCATGCGGATGCTCGAGCACGCAGACGTCCTCCTCGAAGGCTTTCGCCCGCAAGTGCTCGAACGAGTGGGGCTCGGTCCGGACGATTGCCTCAAGAGGAATCCTCGGCTTATCTACGGCCGCGTAACGGGTTACGGTCGCGAGGGACCTCTCGCGGCCGAGGCAGGGCACGACATCAATTACATCTCGATCGCAGGGGCGCTCGACCCCATCGGACGGCGCGGGGAGGCTCCTGTGCCCCCGCTCAACTTGGTGGGAGACTTCGGAGGCGGAGGGATGCTCCTAGCGATGGGCATCCTCGCCGCCGTCTACGAGCGGGGTCGGTCTGGGCTCGGCCAGGTCGTCGACGCCGCCATGGTGGACGGTGCAGCCCTCCTCACGACGATGTTCCACGAGATCAGAAGTCGCTCCCTCTGGCACGACGAGCGTGGATCGAACATCTTGGACACCGGGTCGCACTACTACAACGTCTACGAGACCTCGGACGGGGAGTTCGTGTCCGTCGGAGCGATGGAGCCCCGTTTCTATCGATCTTTCATGAAAGGGCTCGGTTTCGCCGCCGAAAGCATCCCTCCACAGGACGACAGATCGAAGTGGGATGCCCTCAAAGAGCTCGTGGCGGAGATCTTTCTCAGCAAGAGTCGCGCCGAGTGGCTCCAGATCTTCGAGGGCACTGACGCTTGTGTCACCCCCGTGTTGTCGCTCGCTGATGCTCCGAACCATCCGCAAAACGTAGAGCGCTGTACCTTTGTGCGCGTCGGTGACGTCGTGGAACCAGCGCCGGCACCGCGCTTCAGCCGCACGCCAGCCCCGGTACCCGCACCTCCGCCCGAGCCCGGTGTCCACGCGGACAGGACGCTCGTGCAGTGGGGGTTGTCCGAGGAGGAGATCGCACGACTCGTCGGCGAGGGCACGATCGACTGAGCGGCCATCACAGAGATTAGAGCGGCCATCACAGAGGATTAGATAGGTCTCTCGGACAAACCAGGAGGGCAAGTCGGTGACCGGGCATGAGGGAGGCGATATCCCTGCACGGGTTTCGATGCTGGTGCTGAGCACGGGCGATATGCGCGGGCTACGGACCTTCTACCGTGCTCTCGGTTGGTCGGAACGTCCTGGTTCCTCCGACGCCTTGTCGACTTTCGACCTGGAGCACGGTTTGGCAATTGCGTTACATCCTCAGGCGTTGCGTCCCGAGGCAGACGAGGATCTGAGTGATTTGAGGGATCACGACGCTGCAGAAGCTCCGTCCGTAGGGCGGGATGGGATTACCGCGGTCATAAGAGTCGACGCTCGTGAATTCGTCGATCCGGCATTTGAAGCTGCGCTGTCAGCCGGCGCGAGGTCCTTGATCGAGCCGCAGGACCAGCCATGGGGTGGTCGATCCGCGCTCTTCGCGGATCCGGACGGGAACCAGTGGGAGCTCTTGTGGTTCGACCGCGCGCTCACGGAGCGCACATCACCGCGTCGATGACATATCGCTCGACGATGTGTCGACCGTTCGAGTGTCCTTCTCGATAAAGACCGTTCTGCCGGATAAAGGCCCTTTACAGGCAGAGAGGTCAGCCGAAGAGATCCGAAAGCTCCAACTGATCAGTCCTGCGATAACTCACCGAGCGCGCCGAGCCACGGTCCCATGTCCAGTCCCGGATAGCGGCGGGATACTCCTCTTACGGTCTCGTGGGTCCAAAAGGCATGCCCGGGGGGCGGGAATCCAACGGCCCTCAACTGTTTCGGAGTTGCGTTTTGGACAAAGTCATGCCACTCGGGCGAGTAGCCCTTGATGGGCCAGGCTTGGTAGCCGCCCCATTCCATGTCCGCCAGTTTGTACGAGACGTGAAGCATGAAGCGTGCCTGGGTGGGGTCTGAGAAATCCACAGAACAGTGATAGACGTCGGGTCGGTAGAGGACCACCGATCCTGCGGGAGCCGAGACCTCCGTCGCCTCTTCGTAGAGCTCGCCGTGATCCTCGTAGTTCAACGTGTGTTCCTCAACAGGAATATGAGCCGTGAGGGCTCGGGGGACGAAGCGGGTGGCACCGTTTTCAGGCCCGACGTCAGTGAGATAGACGAAAGCCTCCACTTGCTCGGAACCCCCGGGACGCGGGACGGTGAGCGTGTGATTCGGATAATCGACGTGGAGCAACTGGTTGAAGTCCGACGGCTGACCGGCGTACTTGGCAGTCGCGATCGCGAGGTACATCCGAACGTCGCAGCCTCCCAACAACTCCTCAGCCCAGTCGATCATCCCTTCGCTTAGCACGAGGCCATTCAAGGTCCGGCTCGGGAACGGGAACTCGGGCCACGGGGCATCCCATGTCCGCCATCGGTCGTCCCGCTCACCAACCCCGCCTTCGGCGAATTCCTGCGCGCTCGGGAAGAGCCTCGCCAGAGCCGAGCGAGCTTTTTGGAGTCTGACCTCGGGCACCACGCCCTCCAGCACGCACCATCCGTCCGTTTCCCACGACATGGCCAGATCGGTCGTCAACAGGTCTCCCACGTCGAGCAAGCGTATGCGGGGGCCGCTGGCCTGAGGGGGTTCGTCGCCAGCCATACGGTGAAAAGACGCAGGTGGGATGCAGTGGGGTCAGCTAGGCGAGTGGGGTCGCCGTGTCCTCGAGAGGTCAAGGCGTCACCCGCGGAATCCGATACACATTCGTGACGGAAAGCCTGGCGAACGACGAGAGGTTCCTGCGCCGTCTCTGCCGCCGCGTCCTCGACCCGACCCTGATCGCCGTTCCGATCGTCGGTCTGGCGTTCATTCAGCTCAGGCACCATCACCTGATAGCGGATGTCCCGCTTTGGCTGCTCGTCTGCCTCCTGGGCGGCGGATACCTTTTGTCCGCCCTGGCTACCGCCCTTTGCCCCATCGGCGTCGAGGGCTGGCGCCTCACGGTCCGGGTGGCGGTTGAAATGTGCATCATCGCGTCAGTGACCTATGCGATCGGTTGGGGACCGACGCTGGCATTGGGACTGATCTTCGGGTTGGTGGACGCGACTCGCACGCACGGGTCAAAGGCGATCCGTCCCGCACAGATCACTGGCATCGCGGTGATCGTCATAGGCCAAATAGCCATAGCAGTCGGAATCGTCCCTTCTCTGGTCCGCCCTCCCATGGTCGACGCGATAGCGGTGCTTGCCGGCATGGGGTTCATCGTTACCACGGAGCTGCTGCGGTGGGTCTCCCAGGACAAGGAACGGATTCAAGCCAACCTCGCCGCGAACGAGCGGCGGTTCAAGGCGCTCGTTCGTCACGCCGCAGACGTGATCGTGGTATTCCAAAAGGAACGTCTGAGCTACGCGACTCCTTCGTTCTCGAAGAGCCTCGGTTACGACCAGGACGAACTGGACGACTTGAACGCGCGAGAACTCCTGGGTGAAGAAGATCTGACTCGGCTGGCCGACGCCATGAAGAGACCCGATGACGTGCAGTCCACAGAAGTTCGTATTCGCACGGCCGAGGGCTCGTGGCGGTGGTTCGATGTGAGGATCGGTGATCTGAGAGATGATCCTGACGTTAGAGGTGTGATCGCCAATCTCCACGACATCGACGACCGCAAACACGCCGAACTTGCGCTTGCGGAAGCTCACGAGAGGTTTCGCTCCGCGTTCGAGAACGCTCCAACCGGTATGGCGATAGTCGACCTGGACGGGATCATCCGTCGTGCCAACACAACTTATGGCGAGATAATCGGGCGAACCCCGTCCGAGCTGATCGGCATGACGGTAAGCGAATTGCTGCACCCCGATGACCGCGAGATCATGGGATGCCAGGTACGTCATCTGATCATGAGCGGTGATGAGGCTCTGCGCGTCGAAAAGCGGTACCTGCATGCGGACGGTCACGAAGTCTGGGTCGCCGCGAGCATTTCCTGTGTCCGCGACGAAACCGGCAGCCCGCTTCATGTGATAGGTCAGATCGAGGACATCACAGAGCGACGCGCTTTGCGTGAACAATTCGCATACGCCGCATTGCACGATCCGCTCACCTCTTTGCCGAATCGGACGTTGTTCATGGATCGACTCAAGACGACGCTCAGCCGGACAACGCGCACTCGAAAACAGGTAGCAGTCATGTTCCTCGATCTCGACCGCTTCAAGCGTGTCAACGACAGTCTCGGGCACGAAGGTGGGGACGAGGTACTTCAAGCCGTTGCCAGTCGCGTCAGATCCTCTGTACGTCCAAGCGACACAGTGGCCCGCTTCGGCGGTGACGAATTCGCGATCCTCTGCGAGGACATCAAAGACGAGAACGATGCACGCGCGTTCGCACAGAGGATCGCGTCGGACCTGAACGAGCCGCTGACCGTCGGTGGTTCAGATCTGTTTGTGACTGCGAGCATCGGCCTGGCCCTTGGCGACAGTCGCGTCGAACCTGGCAGGCTCCTTCGCGACGCGGACACGGCGATGTACCGGGCCAAGGAGCGCGGCCGTGCAAGCGTCGAGGTCTTCGATTTTCGCAACGACATCTGGACCGCGACCCGCACTCGGACAGGAAACGACTTGCATCTGGCACTGCAGCGAGACGAGTTCGAGGTCCACTATCAGCCGATCGTCGATCTCAATGTGGACTGCTTGGTTGGACTCGAAGCACTTGTACGTTGGCGACATCCCGAACGAGGTCTCCTCTTGCCGGGAGAGTTCATCGATCTGGCGGAGGACATGGGCCTCATCGACGGAATCGGCAAATGGGTCCTCGCCGAATCGTGCAAAGAGGTCGTGCGGTGGCAGTCGCTTTATTGCACCGACGATTCTCCTGTCGTTCCACTCGCTCTCTCTGTCAATGTCTCCCCTCGTCAGCTATCTGACCCGGGCTTCGCTGACCTTGTGGCGGAAGCGCTTTCGAGCTCGGGGTTGAACCCGGGCGCGCTCTGGCTCGAGATAACCGAAGCGACCTTGCTGCGTGATCCAGACCAGGCCATCACGACGCTGCGAAGACTGCGGGGTCAGGGCGTGCACGTGTCGATCGACGATTTCGGAACGGGCTATTCCTCCCTGGGATACTTGCAGCGATTGCCGGTTGAATGTCTCAAGATCGACCGGACCTTTGTGGTCGACCTTGGTCGCCACGCAGAATCTCGGGCGATCGTCAAAGCGATCATCGCGTTGGCCGATTCCCTTGGCCTCGGTTGTGTGGCAGAAGGAATCGAGACTCTGGAGCAACTCGAGACAGTCAGGGAACTGGGATGTCATCGCGCACAGGGATTCCTCTTCAGTCGTCCGCTGCCCGCGGCAGATCTGGACCTACTCGTGAGCGAGGGACTTCATGCATGGAACGACAGATCGGAGGAGCTCACAGGTTGAGTCGAAGACCGTACGACCCTTCGTGATCCGGTTGACATGCACACGGCAACCGCGGCTTGCGTAGGCCGCTCAGAGACGAGCCTGCGTAGACCGCTCAGAGACGAGCCTGCGTGGACCGCTCAACGATGAGCTTGCGTAGACCGCTCAAAGGTGAGATGGTCGATGGACGAGGAGGTCGCCATGTCTGGAAAGCCCAGCTATTTGGCTCTGCTTAACGCCATAGCCCTCAACGAGACCCGCGCCTACCACTACCTTAAAGCATGGATCGCCGTCACGCCCGATCCGCAAGTGAGAGAGGTCCTCTCCACCGTCGCGGCCCGAGAGGGTGAGCACGGCATGAGCTTCGCCAAACGAATCAACGAGCTCGGGTTCGAAGTTCGCGAAAAAGACGACCAGGGACTGGAGGAACGAGTTCCGGTTGCCGGGTCCACCGAGGTTTCCGACGTCGAGAAATTCGAGCGGTTCGGCTTGCACGAGCTCGAGAAGACCCTTTGTTACTTCGATGACGTGTTCAAGGACCATTCGATCGACATCCAAACTGGCGAGCTCCTCGGTCGATACATCGCGGAGGAGTTCGACAGCTGTCGACTTCTAAGGCGATGCTACGAAAGCCTGGCGACTAGAGCCGCGACTCGCGCCTAAAACTCAGCCGTCAGTCAACGATCCTGTAAGTCTGGATCCCGTGAGCCACCACGACTCCGTTGTCGTCAGTCGCAGTGATGTGCGTGAACGTCAACTCCTTCGCCCGACGGATGGTGATCGCATGTGCAATGAGGTCGCACCTCTTGCAGGCTCCGACGTATTGGATCGACATAGCAACCGTCGAAGCCCTGGTGCCCTTGTCGAAATCGTGATTGGACCATGCTGCCGCTGCCCCAGCCGTGTCCACGACCGCTGCAATCACGCCGCCGTGATAGAAGGTACCGTCGTTGGTCAGCTCCTCCCGGAACGGTAGACGTATCACGACCTCGTCGGGCTCGTAGCTCTCGAATGAGATCCCGAGCGACGCAAGGTACGGGGTTGACACCATGATCTCCGGTATGGCCCGACGCCTTGTCTGTTGCTGCTCCTCAGTGAGTGCCATCTTCGACCCTTCGGTTCGTTTCGGGAGCGGTCAAGTCGGACGTGGCTCGTCTCTGCTCCCGGCACCGCGGCGGCTACGGTCGCGCAGCGTGGGGACGGAGGTCAACCTTGAACTGATCGACGCTCAAGAAGCTCTCTTCGCTCAGGCCTTCGAAGCTTCCGACATCCGCTTGGCTCGCCGTCTCTATCATCCCGAAGTCGTCTACCTGAGCCCGACCACGAGGTTGTTCGGGCGTCCCCCGCGAATCGAGGGCCTGGACGCGACGCTGGAGTTCATTCAGTTGACGATCGCCGCGTGTCCCAACATCGTCTATCGACTCGACGAGCGTGCGGTCCTACCGGACCGGTCGAGCGCATATGTCCGGATATTTTTCGATTGGGACGCGCCCGAAGTTCGACTCCGATCGACTTACGTCGTCGTGTACCGCTATCGCGACGGTCGAATCGCGCAACAGGAGTTGTACTACGACCCGAGCGGACAACTGGAGCACCTGCAGTGACCGAAGGTATCTCACCAACGGAAGTAGCGAAAGATGTCCGCGACCGCGCGCACCAATCGGAGCGTAACCGTGAGGAGCACCACGACAGGCGAATCGTGATCATCGAGGCCGTACTGCTAGCGATCGTTGCGGTTCTAGCGGCATGGTCGGGATTTGCGTCAGCGCGATGGTCGACGGAGTCCTCACTGAAGCTGGCGAAGGCCTCCGCGACACGAACCGAAGCCAACGAGGCCGAAGTATCGGGTCTGGTAACCAAGAACTTCGACGCGTCCACTTTCAACGACTGGTTCACCGCTTATGTATTAGGAAACACCTCAGCCATGCGAGTGGCAGAAAATCGATTTCGTCCTCAGTTCCGCGTGGCATTCAACGCGTGGATTGCGACAGATCCCTTTCATAATCCCAAATCACCACCCGGCCCGACCTAT
>DASPVS010000187.1:0-3568 GCA_035622235.1 Acidimicrobiales bacterium
GAGGGAGGCGTTTCGACGCGAGATCATCTCCCTGAAAGAGCGACGTCGCGTTTCGGTCGGTCCCGTCATCTCGTTCGTTTTCGAGAACCGCGACACGATCCGATTCCAGGTTCAGGAAATGGCTCGGGTAGAGCGAATGATCACCGACGAGGCGATCCAGAGCGAGTTGGACGCGTACAACCCTCTCATCCCTGACCCAGGAGAGCTGTCGGCGACGATGTTCATCGAGCTGACCGATGACGCTGGGATGCGCAACTGGTTGCCGAAGCTCGTCGGGGTAGAGCGAACCGCTTCACTTCGGATAGGCGCGCCCGGATCCGGGAACGGGGGGTTCGACGTAGTCTCGAGCATCCCCGAGGCGTCGCACGAGGAGAACCTCACCCGTGACAGCGTTACGGCGGCGGTCCATTACATACGTTTCGAGCTCGACGCCGGAGAGGTGGAGCGTTTCGCAGCCGGCCCCGTGGAGCTCCGGGTGGATCACCCTGAATACCACTACGGCACACCCCTGACCGACATCACTCGAGTCGAGCTCTTGCGGGATCTCCGTCCCTGAGGTCTGGTTCTGAAAGGGTCTGCCCTTGAAGCGGTCTGGCTCTGGAAGGGTCTGGCTCTGAAGGAGTCCGGTTCTGAAAGGGTCTGCCCTTGAAACGGTCTGGTACTGAAGCGATCTGGCCTAAGGGCCTACTGCCGTTAAGGGGTCTGGACAGGTACGCCCACTCTGAGTCATAATGGTTGTTCCGCCGTTTTCCCCCACCAGGGGAGCAGTGTCCCTGCTCTCAGGTTCAAGGCGGAACCGTGCATCCCAACCACCGGCGCATCTGCGCCACGAGGAAGTGACTCAAATGACCGCGCTGACGACCGCCAGCTGGCGCAAGAGAGCCGCGTGCCGGGGCATCGACCCCGACGTCTTCTATCCGCCCACAGACGAGGAGGCGGACGAGGCCAAGGCGATTTGCTCGATGTGCCCTGTGTGGGAAGCGTGCCTCGAGTATGCGCTGGCTCATCGAGAGCGTGAGGGCATCTGGGGAGGCGCGACCGAGCGCGAGCGTCGCCGGATGATTCGCCAACGGCGCAAGTCGGCCTGATTCGTTTTCGTCAGCCGACGTTTGAGTCCTGATTGACCGAAGCCAAGGTCTCGCGGGTCCGCCGTGGATTTTGAGCTGTCGCTCGAGCTGCAGGATCTCCAAACAACGGTTCGGCGACTCGCTCAGGACAAGGTGAAGCCTCGCGCTCGAGAGATTGACGCATCGGGTGAGTACCCGGCCGATCTATTCGACGTGTTCCGCTCCGCCGGGCTGCTCGGTTTGTGCATTCCTGTCGAACTGGGTGGCTCGGGGGCGGGCATTTTGGGCCTCACCATCGCGATCGAAGAGGTGGCGAAGTATTCGAACACCGCCGCCCTGATGTTGCTGCTGACTCGGCTCCCCACCGGACCGATCATGATCGCCGGATCCGAAGATCAAAAGCGGCGTTACCTACCGGGGATCGCCGACGGTTCTTCGCGGGCCGCGTTCGGTCTGTCGGAGCCGCAAGCCGGAAGCGACGTCATGGGGATGCGGACCAAAGCCCTTCCGGATCCAAGCTCCCCCGGAGGCTGGGTACTGGACGGCACCAAATGTTGGATGTCGGGCGTGAACGAGGCGGACTGGTACACGGTCTTTGCGAAGACCGGGGACCCCTCGAGTCGCGCGCACGACTCCGTTACTGCTTTCATCGTCGAGCGAAAGTGGTCCGGGGTTGAAGTCGGCAGGCTGGACCACAAGATGGGGGTGCGTGGCGTTGACACCGGTGAGCTCCTTCTCGATGGAGTGAGCGTGCCGGCGGAAAACGTCATCGGAGAGGTGGGAGGGTTCCGCCTCGCAATGCTCGGCCTCAACTCGATGCGTCCCATCGTCGCCGCTCGCGGGATAGGCCTCGCCGAAGGCGCGCTCATGTACGCAACCGACTACGTGAAGAATCGAGCTGCCTTCGGAAAGACCGTTGCGGACTTTCAAGGGATCCAATGGGAGATCGCCAAGTGCGCGGTCGACATCGAAGCCGCGAGACTGCTCACATACCGTGCGGCGTGGTTGGCGGACCATGGGAGGTTCACCAGGGAATGGGTGCCCTTCCTCTCGATGGCGAAGTATTACGCGACCGAGCTCGCCGTTCGGGCCTCGGGACTTGCGGTCCAAATGCTGGGCGCAGCCGGTTACATGGAGGATCACCCCACCGAGCAGTGGTATCGCGATGCTAAACAACTGACAATTGTTGAAGGGACGAGCGAGGTCCAGTTGGGCTTGATCGCCCGCGGTGTGCTGGATCGCGACCTGTGGTGGGACTGAGTTTCAACGATCTGGGCGGTTGGCCCGCCGTGCTGAGCAGGCTCCTCGCAGGGGAGGACCTTTCCGGCGCGGAAGCGGGATGCGCTCTCGGCGAGGTGCTCTCGGGTATGGCGAGCCCAGCGCAGATCGCTGCGTTCGTCACCGCCCTGCGGGCCAAGGGCGAGACCGTCGACGAGATGGCGGGCTTCGTGCGCGAGATGCTTGCCCACGCCGAGAAGGTGTCAGTCGATGGAGACCTGCTCGACACGTGCGGCACCGGCGGCGATCGGAGCCGCTCGATAAACGTGTCGACCATGGCGGCGCTCGTAGCGGTGGGCGCGGGTGCCCGCGTTTGCAAACACGGCGGGCGCGCAGCGACATCGGCTGCAGGCTCGGCAGATGTACTCGAATCGTTGGGCGTCGTGATCGACCTCGGGCCCGAACAGGTGGCGGAATGCATCGAGGAAACAGGGATCGGTTTCTGCTTCGCGCCACGATTCCACCCCGCGATGAAGTTCGCCGCGCCCGTCCGCAGCGAATTGGGCGTGCCAACGATCTTCAATTTCCTCGGTCCTCTGGCGAACCCGGCACGCGTCCGCTTCCAGGTCGTTGGCGTGAGCAATCCAGCGATGGCCGAGAAGATGCTGGGGGTCCTCGCCGCGAACGGGTCGACACGCGCAATGGTCGTCCATGGCGCCGACGGTCTCGACGAATTGACGACCACGGGCGTCACCGACGTTCTGGAGCTCGATGCGGATCGGATACGCAGCTACAAAATCGATGCCTTGGACTTGGGGCTCCCGAGGGCGACGGTCGAGGACCTTCGGGGTGGCGACCCCTCTTTCAACGCGGAGGTCGTTCGCAGTGTCCTGGCGGGGAGCGACGGACCGCATCGTGACGTGGTCCTCCTCAATGCAGCGGCGGCACTGGTGGTCGCAGGGATGGCCGACGACATGGAGGACGGCGTGGCCAAGGGTGCTGCAGCAATAGACGAAGGGCGTGCGAACGCAACGCTCGATTCTCTCGTTCGTGTGTCCCAGAGGATCCGGGCCGAGGCCTGAGATCCAGGCGCCGTCAGCCCGAACCGAGATCCCACACGGCTTCGAGATCGTGACGGCTGTAGGCGCGGAACGCCACAAGCGTCGTCGTGGACTCGACTCCCTCGAGCGCGTCGATGCGCTTGGTCACAACGTCGACGAGCTCGTCGTGGTGACGGACCCTGACGATCGCGATGAGGTCCGCGACACCTCCGGCCACCGAGA
>DASPVS010000188.1:0-2808 GCA_035622235.1 Acidimicrobiales bacterium
CACATCGAGAACGCCACATTTGTCGAGCTCCCAGGCAGCGATCTGTCAACGATTTCTCCGGACGGCTCTCTTCGCGTCATCGAGTTCGTCACCGGAGAACGACCACACCTCGACATCGATCGAGTGCTGACGACGGTCATGTTCACTGACATCGTCGGATCTACGGAACGGGCTGCTGCTCTCGGCGACAAGCGGTGGCGGACATTGTTGGACTCGCACGATGCTGTAGTTCGTGACCGACTAGAGCGGTATCGCGGACGTGAGATCAAAACCACAGGAGACGGCTTCTTGGTCGCGTTTGATGGACCCGCCAGAGCAATCCGTTGTGCGGACGCAATCATCGACGCCGTCACGCAAATCGATCTGAAGGTTCGCGCCGGCATTCATACCGGTGAATGTGAGATGAGAGGGGACGATCTCGGCGGTTTGGCCGTTCACATCGCGTCTCGAGTGGGGAGTCTCGCAGGGGAGGGCGAGGTACTCGTCTCAGGAACCGTGAGGGACCTGGTGGTTGGTTCGGGAATCGAGTTCGACGATCGTGGCGAGCACACGTTAAAGGGTGTCCCTGGCTCATGGAAGCTCTTTGCCTTTTCGGGAGTCTGACCGGTCCTCACGAATGGCCAACGGTCGAGGTGCCCCGACCGCCGGTTCGCGGCCGTACATAGCGACGTCGACTGAGACGCGGCTGACACCAGTAGGGACGGGCCTCCGGCTCAGGCGAGCAGGATCGCACTTTCCAGGATGGTCGATGCGCGGCACTTCTGGGTCCACGGAACGAACATTTTCGTGCGCCCTGGACGTAGATCTCCTCAACGACTCCGATGAGGCGTTGGTGATGCCAGTCCCGACAGGGAACCGCGAGGGTGGAACGTTTCTCCACTGATGATCGGGACGGGCAGGAGAAGTGATAGCAAGGCGACATGGCCGACCAACCCCCTACACCACAAGACCTCAGCGCCGAGGCAGGTCGTCGCCCGGTCTACGACTTCGACGAGAGCTACACCACTGGCACCCCGCCGTGGGATATCGGACGTCCTCAACCTGCCTTCGACCGCCTCGCCAAGGAAGGGGGTCTCTTGGGCCGTGTGCTCGACGTGGGCTGCGGTACTGGTGAGCACGCCCTGCTCGCCGCCACCTGTGGCCATGAGGCCGTAGGGGTGGACATCTCGGCACAAGCCATTGCATTGGCAAAGCGCAAAGCGGCGGAGCGGAGCCTCGAGGTTCGCTTCTTGGTGTGGGACGCCATCCGACTGCCCGAGCTGGCCGAGCAGTTCGACACAGTGCTCGATTGCGGGCTCTTCCACGTCTTCGACGACGGCGACCGGGAACGGTTCGTGTTCGGTCTGACCGCTGTAATCCCCGTTGGTGGGCATTATCACATGCTGTGCTTCAGCGACCGTCAACCCGGTGACTGGGGGCCGCGCCGAGTTAGTCAGGAAGAGATTCGGGCGTCACTTGCAAGTGGCTGGACCGTCGACTCCATTGAGCCCGTCGTTCTCGACATCACGATCGACCCGACCGGGGCGCTCGCGTGGCACGTCGCATCTACCCGAACGTGAAAGGCCTGGGCCGTAATGGCCCCGTCGATCCAGCCCAGGTTCGCTCGGTGTCGCCATTTCCGGATGCTTCTGTTTTTTAGGGAATCCACTCGCACACGGCGCTTCCAGGATAGGGAGCCTCACCGTGCTCCTGATCAGGAGCCATAGTTTGGGGATGGCAAAGCCCGTCGATTGGGAAGCCCTTCTTGTCAGGGGCTACGAGCCGCTGAAGATCGGCCAGCGAGTCTTCCGTCGGCTCCCTCACGATCCCCGATGCAAACTGTGCCTGAACCCCTTTGGCGGCATCGGGGGCAGGCTCGTCGGATTAATGGGGCGGAAGCCTTCTCGCAAGAACCCAAACCTTTGTCAGTACTGCTTCGATCATCTACCTACCGGCGGTATCGAAATCGACATCGGAGTTGTGTTCGCCGACGTACGCGCTTCGACATCCTTGGGTGAACGGTCAGGCGCCGCCGCGTTCGCGGGGCGGCTGAACCAGTTCTATACAACGGCCACCAGAGTGCTCATTCACAATGACGGCATTGTGGACAAACTCATCGGTGATGAGGTGATGGGTCTCTTCATCCAAGGGATCGCAGGACCCGAATATCGGCGAAAGACCGCCATCGCGGCCCTCGAACTGGCGTCTGCGGCCACCGAGCTGCCCCTTGGCGTCACCGCGAACGCGGGCGTAGCGTTCGTTGGCAACGTGGGATCAGGAAGCGTGCTTGACTTCACCGCACTCGGTGATGCAGTCAATGTTGCTTCTCGCCTCCAAGCCCATGCGTCACCAGGCGAGGTAGTGCTTGCCGCATCCCTTTACCCGCTGGTCGAGTCGCAGTACCCGAGTGCCCGCCGCGAACTAGTGACGATACGCGGCCGCGACGACCCCGTAAATGTTGCCATCTTGAGCTCGTCCTCCTAATGCGCGCCGTCCGCAAACCTTCGGCATTGCCGGATGCGGGAACGGTCCTCAAAACGTCCTGAGCCGGCAAACTGCTCGGGATCATCCGGCGACGCGGATAAAGGACGCTTGGGCCGAGCGGCTAGGCGCGATGTACACAACTCGGGCGCACGCCCCTTTGGATACCCGCGCGTTTCCGAGCGGGTTAGGCGTCCTCAGGAGGCCAGGGCACGCCCATGTTGTTGTGAGCGGGTATGGCGC
Source organism: Acidimicrobiales bacterium (assembly GCA_035622235.1). Classification (GTDB taxonomy): domain Bacteria; phylum Actinomycetota; class Acidimicrobiia; order Acidimicrobiales; family UBA8190; genus DASPVS01. The sequence goes on from DASPVS010000188.1 coordinate 2,704, forward strand.
CTGAGGCGATGACCAGGTCGGCAAGGGGGCGGAGCAGGGCAACGAGGTCCTCGGCACCCTTTTCCCCGACGGTCGCCACTATTGGCGCCGCCAGTTGGTCGGTAC
>DASPVS010000189.1:0-4123 GCA_035622235.1 Acidimicrobiales bacterium
ACTCGAGCACGGGCACTTTCTGCAACCAAGGCTCTACGTAGTGCTCGAACACCGGCGTTAGCACGAGCAGTGCCCACAGCCCCACGACGATGCTCGGAATCGCTGCAAGAAGATCGATCAATACCGAAAGGGGCGAAGACAACCACCGTGGCGCGAGCTCGGCGAGAAAAGCCGCTGTGCCTACGCCCACCGGCACGGCGATCAGCATCGCCACGAAGGTTGTGATGAGCGTCCCAACGATGAGAACGCCGGTGCCGATGATTCCCTGTTGGACGCTCAGCGTCCCTGACCACAAGAACCTGAAGCCAAAGTGACCGAATGCAGTCGAAGCACTGACGACGAGAGTCACGATCAACGCGACGACGGTCGCTCCGAAAAGCAGAACTCCCAACCACCTGAACAACCCGAACAACCAACCTGTGGGACGACCCCTGCTTCGCTCGATGCGGTCGCGGACATCCTGCGTGCGACTGGGTCGCATTACAGCCGCCGGGGACTCCTGTTCCGACTGGAGTTGGTCAGGGACTTCAGTCGAAGTTGTCACGTCTGCGGCTGGGAGAGCTTGTGAAGATTCGCTGGGATCACTGGGTGAAGATTCGCTGGCCTGAGGTGCTCTCCAGTTGGAGCAATGTCTGGTGCGCCAAGGTCCTCACGTTCGATGGAAGCGGCGCGTACCCGAGCGCTGCTGCTTGGAGCTGCCCAGCTGTGGTGACCCAGTCGAAGACCTTTCCGAGCACCTCTCCCTTCGTGGTGCTCGCCTGCTTCTGGTATATGAGGGTCCAGCTGAAATTCGCCAGTGGGTACGTCGCCGCGCCGGGTCCGTAGACGATGGAAAAGTTCGTGGGGCTCAAGTTCGTGGCATTGGCGCCCGCTGCGCTTATTCCAGTGATCGACGGTGCGAGATAGACACCGGCTCGGTTCTTGATCGCGGCGTTCGCGAAATTTGCCTGCTTCGCGTATCCGTACTCGACATAGCCCACTGCGCCTGAAGTCTGAGCGATGTAATTCGCAACCCCGGTGTTGAGTTGTTCTCCGACGCCGACGGACGGCAGGGGCCAGCTCTTGGATGCCTTCGTCCCGACAGTTGCCGCCCATGTCGGACTGGTGGTGATGAGGTATTGGTCGAGAACCCAGCCGGGCCCCGACGAGTCGGCCCTGTGGACGGGAACGATAGGAACGCTTGGCAGGTGGACCCCAGGGTTCAGAGACGCAATCTGCGAATCGTCCCAGTCCTTTATCGTTCCCATGAAGATGCCGGCGAGAACCGGGCCATCGAGCTTGAGACCGTGGGGAATGCCTGGAACGTTGTACGAGATCGCGACTCCACCGAGGTCGACCGGCACCTGCAGGATCGGGCCGCCCGTCGCCTTTGCGAGGTCGGACGACGACATAGGGATCTCGCTGTCACCAAAGTCAACGATGTTCTGTTGAATATCGGATATCCCGACACTGCTACCCGAGGGCTGGTAGTTGATCGTGACCTTAGGGTTCAACTTGGTGTACGTGTAGAAGACCTTGGTGAAGAAGGGCTCGATCGAATTCGCTCCCGAACCGTTCAACTGCTCCGAGGGGGTGATCAGGTTATTGGCGCCGCCCAGTGTCGTCGCGGAGGCGGCGGAGGCCTTGCCCACCGTCGTAGACGAGGGAGTCGAGCTCGAGCTGCTCCCGCAGGCGGCAAGGCCAAGAGCCAAAGCGGCGACCAGGGCAAACAAAGCGGGTCGGCGATTCACATTTCCTCCTTGCCCTTGCTCCCCGGGCACAGAGGCGACTGTGACTGCCCACCAGAGACAGCCTCGTCGTCACTCCCCCCCAAAACCCCTTCGAGATGCCTAGTTTACCGATGGAATCGAGTCTGCCAATAAGTCCAATCTCATCAAGGGCCTCAGTTTTCTCCAGGTTCAGCTAGCCACCGAGTGCTCTCACCAGGGAACTAGCCCTTGCAATGAAAGGCGCCACCAGGTATCGAATCGCTCTCCGGGCGCTCAATCGTCTGTGGAGTGGCGTTTTGAACGCTCCTTCTTCCGCAGAGCCTGTCTGCGTTTCTCCTGCAAGCGACGCTCGCGGGAAGCTGCGGAGGGCTTGGTCGCAACCCGAGGTCGGTCCACGCGCAACGCGTCTCGGACGCGATCGCGCAAGCGAACCAGGGCGATTTCACGGTTGCGGTGCTGAGACCGTTCGTCGTTCGCGACCGCCCGCACCACAGGACCGACCCTGTCGAGCAAACGACTCCGTTGACGGGGACCGAGGCTGCTAGATCGAAGGACGTCGAAGCTAACTTCGACTCGAGAAGACGTCCTGTTCGCATGCTGACCGCCCGGACCACCGCTGGGACTGAATCGCCAGACCAACTCTCCCGTCGGGATCGTGAGATTGCGGGTTATTCGAAGCGAACCGCTCGGCGCGTCCGCGTCCTGTCCCGACGCGACGGCCGGCTGCGAGAAATCGGATTCAGACCACACAGAACCTGTAGGGATTGCTGGGACACCTGTAGGGATTGCTGGAACGCAAGAGCATCAGTGCTTGGGTAGGACAGCAGGCTCCGAACGGGAGTGGTCCTCTCCGGGGATTCGATCACGAGTCCTTCTCGAGGTGGATTGTGTAGGAGGCCCCTCGGGCGGCGGCGGCCCTGTCGAACTTGGATATGGATAAGGCGCGCCCGACGGGTAGGGCCCACTCGACGGATAAGGCCAGCCCGAGGCGTAGGGCAAATTCGACGGGTACGGCACCGTACCTACTGGGTAAGACCCGCCGCGTGGGTATGCCGCTGGAACGGCGGGATATTGCCCCCAACCGGCGTACGAACCGGCGGTCGTGTAGGGACCTGCCGTCGGGTAGGGACCCCCAGTCGGGTACGGGCCCGCGCTGGAATAAGGGCCGGCAGCGGAATACTGCATTGCACCCACGGGCTGCGGTGACGGACCTGGCCCGCCGGGTGGGAGCCAACCCCCTGCGCCGGAAGGTGGAGGCAGCGGGGGCCAACCGGGGATCGGACGCTGCTTCCTCGGCCACCACAACGCGCAGAAAACGATCGAAAGGGGCATGAGCACGATGAACTCGATGCCGATCACCCACCCGCCCACGGCTTGTCCGAGGAACAGGCTCATGTCCCATAGTGAGTGCACGATGATGAAGGGTGCCAGCCTGCGGATCTTCCGGTAAAAGATGATCGAAGCGGTCGCCCACAGGATTATGGGGATGACCCCCGGGCCGTAGTAGACGTGGTACGACGCTCTCACGGCGACACCGATCACGACGATCGGAAAGGTGCCGAAGCCGAGTTGCTCGAGCCTCCGGACGAGGTAACCGAGGACGACCGTCTCCTCGACGATTCCAGCTACCAGTCCGGAAACGAGGAGAACAGGAAGGTAAGCGAGCCCGTGAACGGGGTCGTCGACCGGAAAGCTCTTCAAGTGCAGAGCAGTCTCGAGAAGGCCGCCCACGAGAAACGACGCTACGAACACGAGGAGAAAGACGGGCAACACGTAAGCGGCGTCCTGTCGGGGGTGTCGCTTGTCCAGGCCGATCGAGCTCGTTCCTTCGCCGCTGCGCACGAGCAGGTACCAAACCAGCGCTGCAGCCGCGACGGAAGAGAGCTCGATCAACAAACCGAAGAGAACCGACAACGAGACGCTGTCGGGAATCAAGTCGGAGGCGTGAGAGGCTTGCGCGCCTCCCTGAACGATGTGGTTCGTCATCGAGACGAGAGCGCTTATCGTTGCGGGAAGCGGGAAAATCGCGAGAACGATCAACAGTTCCCACCGCAACAGTCGACGCGCACGGGGCTGGACCACGTTCTCCGCCCGCCCGTCGTTTCTTGCCTCGATTGGAACGAGGGTGAGCGTGCGCGCTGGGTTCATTTGGGCGTCGCTCATCGTGATTCGGTCTCCCGTTCGACGTCCCCGACGTTTTCCCAGCCGTTGACGGCAATCACCACTCTACTCATTGTCCGTGCTTCTCAGCGTGGCGATCACGAAAAATCTCCGGAGAGAGAGGGCGTGAAACAAGCCACGAGGGAAAGGAGGTCATCAAGAACAAGCCGATGATCGCCGATAAATCGGAGCACACGGGCTCGAGGGGTATGCATGCATCACGCGGCAGCTTGGCTTTTCACGGCCTTGGTTGC
>DASPVS010000190.1:0-7730 GCA_035622235.1 Acidimicrobiales bacterium
CGACGGCCCGTCGCCAACCCGAATAGACGACGTCCGGGAGGGTTCTGTCCGGTTGGGGATGGCTCTCGAACTCCACGTTCCAGATCTCGCTCAATTCGTCCACCGACGACCACATGCCCTCCGCCAAGCCTGCGAGCGTCGCCGCCCCCAGGGCCGTCGTCTCAGTGGTGGTGGGCCGCGCGACGACGCAGCTGAGCTGATCCGCCTGGATCTGCAGTAGCAAGTCCATGTTGGCCGCGCCTCCGTCGACCCGCAGCACGTCCACGGCTCTGGTCGCAGCGCCGGCCCCGGCCGTGGCCCCCACCCCCGCCCCGGCCCCGAGCAAACCGCCGGCCGCCTGGGTCACGTCGCGGACCTGGAACGCCATCGCCTCGACGACGGCCCGAGCGAGGTTTGCGGCGGTTGCACCGCTGCTCAACCCGACGATCGTTCCGCGAGCCGTCGGGTCCCACCAAGGGCTGCCGAGACCGGTGAACGCCGGCACGAAATAGACCCCCGCCGAATCGCTCACCGAGGCCGCGAGGGGCCCGAGATGTGGGGCCTCCTCGATCAAGCCAAGGCCGTCGCGCAACCACTGGATGGCGGCTCCGGTCGCGAACACCGCACCTTCGAGCGCGTACTGCACCGACGCAGTCGACCCTCCGCCCCCGTGTTCCCCGAGGTCCCACGCGATCGTCGTGAGCAGTCCCTCCACTGGTGGTGGGCACATCTCGCCGACGTTCACGAGCACGAAGGTCCCGGTGCCATAAGTGGCTTTTGCCATGCCGGGCGAGAAGCACGCCTGACCGAAGAGCGCTGCGTGTTGGTCTCCTGCGACGCCACTCACCGGCACGCCCGACAAGGAGGGTGCGCCTTTCACCACTTCTCCCCGCACCTCGCCGAAGCGTCCACATGACGGGCGTACTTCTGGAAGGACGCTCGACGGAACGCCGAACAGCTCGCACAACTCCTCGGACCACGTACGGTTCACGATGTCGAAGAGCATCGTCCGGCTCGCGTTCGTCACGTCTGTCGTCACGACGCCGCCGTGAGCCCCGCCGGTCAGGTTCCAGGTGACCCAAGCGTCGACGGTGCCGAACACGACGTCGGGCGAGATCTCCACACCGCCTTGTTCGATCAACCAGGCCATCTTCGTCGCCGAGAAGTACGGGTCCAGCACGAGGCCCGTATGGGCTCGCACGAGCGGGAGATGTCCCGCCGCTTCCAGTTCGGCGCAACGTTGCGCAGTGCGACGGTCCTGCCAGACGATCGCCCGGTGAAGGGGGCGACCCGTGGCACGGTCCCACGCGACGACCGTCTCACGCTGGTTCGTGAGGCCCAGTGCGACCACGGGATCGCCTCGGTCCTGAAGCCTTTTGGCGACCTCGACGACGGTCTCCGACACGAGATCCCAGATTTCCGCAGGGTCGTGCTCCACCCAACCGGGACGTGGGAAGAACTGGGTGAGCTCGCGGTAGGCGATGTCTGCCACGGCGCCGGTCTCGTCCACCGCCAGAGCGCGGATCCCCGTAGTCCCGGCGTCGATGGCGATCACGCTGGCCATGTGCGAGCACCCTAGGCGTGTGCTGTCAGCTCAACCCGGTGGAGCCCCGGATCGGGACCCGTCCTGCGAACCTTCGCGAGCAGGCCCCTAAGGAGGCACTCCGGTGAAAGAAAAACGTTGACGTCCACGTAACTACAGTGATGTAATGACCACCGCATCTCGTGGCTGGCATGGCGAAGACCACAACATCTTGTGGTTTTGTGCGGGAAATGGCCGGTGATCCGGCCGGCTGCCGACCCCGGGGCGCGTACGCTGGACAGACCAGGAAGGAAGGGCGCGTAAATGGCCATCGCTCCGCAGCGGACAGCCATCGGGATCCGACGGCATTTCACCACAGACGTCGTGGACCCCTACGACCAGGTCGCCTGGGAACGGCGGGACGCCCGGATCACCAACTACCTCGACGGGAGCGTTGCGTTCGAGCAGCTGGACGTCGAGGTGCCGGCCCACTGGAGCATGAACGCAACCAACATCCTCGCCCAGAAGTACTTCCGGGGAACTCTCGGCACAGACGAGCGCGAGACGTCGCTCAGGCAGGTGGCCGACCGGGTCGTCGACACGATCACGGCATGGGGCGTGCGTGACGGGTATTTCGAGGACGAAGCTGAGGCAGAGGCATTTCGCGCCGAGCTCAAGTACCTGATCGTCACCCAACGAGCCGCGTTCAATTCGCCGGTCTGGTTCAACATCGGTGTCGACGGAGTGCCGCAACAGGGGAGCGCTTGTTTCATCCTGGCCGTCGAAGACTCGATGGACTCCATACTCAACTGGTACGCAGAAGAGGGCGTCATCTTCAAAGGTGGCTCGGGCGCCGGCGTGAACCTCTCCCGGATCCGGGGCTCCATGGAACATTTAAAAGGAGGGGGGACCGCTTCCGGCCCCGTCTCCTTCATGCGCGGCGCAGACGCGTCGGCCGGGACCATCAAGAGCGGCGGAAAAACTCGTAGAGCCGCCAAGATGGTCATTCTCGACGCAGATCATCCTGACGTCGAAGACTTCATCTGGTGCAAGGCTCTGGAAGAGCGCAAGGCGCGAGTGCTCAGAGACGCGGGATTCGACATGGATCTCGACGGCGCGGACGCGTTCTCGATCCAGTACCAGAACGCGAACAACTCGGTCAGGGTGACCGACGAATTCATGAATGCCGTCGTAGACGACGCCGAATGGGAGCTGTCCGCCCGCATCAACGGCGAGCCCGTCCGTTTCGTCCGCGCACGGGATCTGTTCCGACAGATCGCGCACGCAACTTGGGAGTGCGCGGATCCGGGGATGCAGTTCGACACGACGATCAACCGCTGGCACACAGCACCGCGAGCCGGACGCATCAACGGAAGTAACCCTTGTAGCGAGTATATGCACCTCGAAAATTCGGCTTGCAATCTCGCATCGATGAACTTGCTCACGTTTCTGGACGAAACCGGCACCTTCGACGTGAACGGTTTCCGCTCGGCCGTCGAGGTCGTGTTCACCGCACAGGAGATAATCGTCGGGAACGCCGACTATCCGACCGAGAAGATCGCGGAGAACAGCCGTCGCTACAGACAGTTGGGAATCGGCTACGCGAACCTGGGGGCCCTTCTCATGGCGGAAGGCATGGCGTACGACTCGGACGAGGGACGAGCCTGGGCCGCCGCGATCACCGCGCTCTTGACCGGGCATGCATACGCCACATCGGGGCGGACCGCCGCGCGGATGGGACCGTTCGCCGGATACCACGCGGACACAGACGCGATGCTCGGCGTTCTCCGCATGCACCGTGCGGAGGTGGCGAAGATCGAGGAAGAGCTCGTACCTCCAGAATTGCTCTCGGCCGCGCAGGAAGCGTGGGACACAGCCGTCGAGCGAGGCGAGGAGCACGGAGTTCGCAACTCGCAAGCGTCGGTGCTCGCACCCACGGGGACGATCGGCCTTCTGATGGACTGCGATACCACGGGTGTCGAGCCGGACCTGAGCCTCGTAAAGACGAAGAAGCTCGTCGGCGGCGGCACGATGTCGATCGTCAACCAGACCGTCCCTCGTGCGTTGGCGCGGTTGGGTTATTCACCGGAACAGGTGGAGGACATCGTTGCCCATATCGACGTTCACAAGTCGATCCTCGGTGCTCCGCATCTGGATCAGGCGCACCTGCCTGTATTCGCTTGCTCGATGGGGGACAACACGATCCATTACGCGGGACACGTCCGCATGATGGGAGCCGTGCAGCCTTTCATAAGCGGAGCGATCTCGAAGACTGTGAACCTTCCTGAAGACGTAACGGTCGAAGAGGTGGAGCAGCTGCACCTTGACGCTTGGAGGATGGGCATCAAGGCGATAGCGATCTACCGGGACAACTGCAAGGTTGCTCAGCCTCTGTCGACGAGCAAGAAGGACGCGACCCCAGCCGGTGTCGCGGACGTAGCTCCCGGCGGGGACGCAGCCCCCGCAGGATCCGACGCGGAGGCGCGCGACAGAGAGCTCGCGGCGAGGATCGACGAGCTCGAGGCCGCACTGGCAGAAGCGCACCGGCACGCACAGACGCCTGTGGTTGTTGGCGCGGTGCGCGAACGTCTTCCGAGGAGGCGCAAGTCGAGCACGTTCGCGTTCCGCGTGGCGGACTGCGAGGGTTACGTGACCGTCGGCGAGTACGAAGACGGCCGACCCGCAGAGGTGTTCATCAAGGTATCCAAACAGGGTTCGACCCTGGCAGGGATCATGGACGCCTTCTCGATCTCGGTGAGCCTCGGGCTGCAACACGGCGTTCCACTCGCCACCTACGTCCGCAAGTACACCAACATGCGTTTCGAGCCGGCAGGTATCACCGACGACGCGGATCTGAGGATCTCGACAAGCCTCGTGGACTACATCTTCAGGCGTCTCGCGCTCGACTACTTGAACCCGGAGGAGCGCGAGGAGCTAGGAGTCCTCTCGACTTCGGAGCGGATGCAGCCGACGCTGCCCGGAGTAGAGGAAGCTGCGACACTTGGAGAGGATCTCGTCGAAGACGCGGGGTTGAGCTCGGTGCCACCCAGCTCCAGGGCTCTCCTGCCGCCCTCGAGCGAAGAAGGCGCGGCGCGAACGACGTCCTTTGGTTGGGCACGCCCCGAACAACGCGATGCACCTATCTGTTTTCAGTGCGGGATGGTCATGCAGCGTGCGGGCTCTTGCTACGTCTGTTCCAGCTGCGGAACGACCAGCGGCTGCTCATAAGCGGCTCACCGTCTGGTCATAAGCGGCTCACCGTCGGGCGAAGTCTGCGGACGAAGGCGGCTACAAAACTCGTCGCATAGAGTGTGGTCGCGGGCTGACAAGGAGCCGAACGTGAGCAAACGGTCGCGTAAGAATTCGGGCGGCGCCGAGGAAAAATCCGATGGCGTCTTTTTGCAAGAGGGCGAGTCTCTCGTGATGGTCGCCCGCGAATCGCGGTGGCTCCGTCTGCCCAGGTACTTGATTACGCTCGGCCTTTACGGTTTCTGGCGGAAGCGCAAGACGGCCGCGGTCACGGACAAACGGCTCCTTCTGGAAAAGGAATCTTTCGGCGCGATGAGCACTCTTATCCGATGAAGAGGGTGTACAACGCGTCGTTCGCGCGAAAGGGTCTGGCGTCGTACTCGGAAGTCGCTGTCGAGACGAGAGAGGGGCGGAGGATCTTCAAGATGGGCCCGTTCTCCTCTCGAGTCGCCCGGCGAATTACCTCCGAGATCCAAAGTCGGACTTAGAACGCCTCGAGCACCTATTGCGTCCGGGTGGACACCCTGGGTGACTAGAACCCCGGTCGGCGGTTTGGGCGCTCGTGACAAATGTCACAAGCGCCACAAGCGCCACAAGCGCCACAAACGCCACTCGGCGCATAAGCAGCCATTTCCCTTCGACCAGACCCTCCCTTCGCGACCCCACACTCTGCTTCTGCGCGACCCCACACCTTCCTTCGGTTAGGCAAGACGCTCCGGCGACGGCCCTCCGGCGACGGCCCTCCGGCGACGACCCTCCAGACCCGGTCGAGCACAGCGAGACCCGATCCGGTCACGTTCCGAGTAATCTGTCTGGGTCCTCAGCGACTCGGATGGACCGCGGCGGTCGTCCCCCGTGGGGCAGATAGCCCCGGCTGAGTTCCGAAGAAGCTGCTCACCCCGTTCCCTGGTGATGGGTCGGAATTGCGGGCAGCAAGAATCGGGCACAGAATCCCCGGCACGAAGCCGGCAAGGCCGCCCGCAGAAGAGACATCCGAATCACACAGCGAAGAGGAGACAAAGTGGCGGTCAAGCCACCGAGAAACAGCGAGGACACCGACCTCGTCAAGATGTACCTGAACGACGTCGGGCGCTATGAGCTTCTGACCAAGGACGACGAGGTCACCCTCGCCCAGGTCATCGAAAGCGGCCGCGAGGCGGCCGATCGCCTTGCCAACGAGAAGGACAGGCTCGACGCCGCCACCAGGAGGCAGCTGAGACGAGCGGTCTCCGACGGAGAGGCGGCTACCTCGAAGTTCGTCCAGGCGAACCTCAGACTGGTCGTGTCGATCGCCAAGAGGTACCAGTCCTCGGGAGTACCTCTGCTGGATCTCGTGCAGGAGGGCAACGTGGGCCTCATGCATGCGGTCGAGAAGTTCGACTGGCGCAAAGGCTTCAAGTTCTCCACGTATGCGACGTGGTGGATCCGTCAGGCGATCTCCCGGGGGATCGCCAACACCGGCAGGACGATCCGCCTGCCTGTGCACGCCGGCGACATGCTCGCCGCACTTCAGAAGGCTTCGATCCGCCTCGAGTCGGACCTCGGGCGTCGCCCCACTCGGTCCGAGCTCTCGTCGCACACCGGAATAGCAGAAGACAAGATCGAAGAGATCCTCCTGCATCGCTCCGACCCTGTTTCGCTCTCCGAACCTCTCACCTCCGAGGGCGACACCGAATTCGGCGACATGATCGCTGATCCGGCGGCTCCGTCGCCGTTCGAGGAAGCGGCCAAGGCCCTTCTTGGAGCGGAGGTCGATCGGGTGCTCGCACCTTTGGACGAGCGTGAGACCGGGATCGTCCGTCTTCGATTCGGGCTCGATCGGGGCGAACCTCGTACCCTCGAAGAAGTGAGTACCTTCTTCGGACTGACCCGTGAACGCATCCGACAGATCGAGACCCGGGCACTTTCGAAGCTCCGCCACCCTGCGCTTGCCGGGTCCATGGAGGACCTCCTACCGGACTGACTCCGGTCCGTGTCTCGGAAAGCCGGGCACGCCAAACTTTCCTTGTCAGTAGTGGGGCCGCTTCACCCGCCGTCCAGTAGTGGGGCCGCTTCACCCGCCGTTCAGTAGTGGGGCCCCTTCACCCGCCGTCGCCCAAGTTCGCTCGCACTTCCGCGCGCGGTCGCGCGTGGCGCCAAGCGAAGCGTCCTGCGAGAAGAACACCCGCGATGAGGAGCAGCACGAAGAGGAGCGAACCGGATATCTCGACAAGACCTTCGATCCCCGCAAGGAAACCATGTACCGCTTCTTGCCACGCGTGCTCCAGGGCGGGCTCCGGAGTCGGACCGGGTACGGGGCTTGCCGAAGCTTCTGAGATCGAGACTGCCAGGCTCGAGTACGTCGTCTCGTTGTCGAGGACTTGGAGCTGTCCCTGGAGCTGTTCGATCTGAGTCTGTATGTCGTCGAGTTGCGACTGGACCGAGAGTATGTCGCCGATACTCGTGGCCTTCGTCATTATCGTTTCGTATTGCTGTTGGCTCGACGCAAGTGCCGCGATCCGGGCTTGAAGGTCAACGTACTGGCTCGTCACGTCCGTCGCCTTGGTGTCGAGCGAACTGACGGTTCCGAAAGTATGAAGTTGTCCCACGAGCGCAGAAAAGCTCGACTGTGGAACCTCCAATGTGAGGCTCGCAGAAGGGGGGCTCGAGCCGGGGCCTCCACCAGTTTGCACCTCAGTGTCAGCGACAAAGCCACCCAACGCGCCTGCTAACTGGCTCAGCTGTGTCACGTCGCGCTGGAGACCGTTGCGGCCGACCCGGAGATCGGCCGATCCTGATTCCTGGATCTTCGCCGGTTGTCCGACAATTCCCGTGGTCAGATTTGGTTGGGCCTCTCCGGATTGCCCATCATTCGACCCTTCGGGCGCTCCCACGTTTTTCGTCGTTCCGAACGAGGGCGAGGCAGGAGCAGAGGTCGAGCCACTCGGGACGCCGGTGCCTATGGCCGACTGAGACATCGTCGGCTCGTGTCGTTCAGAAC
>DASPVS010000191.1:0-6058 GCA_035622235.1 Acidimicrobiales bacterium
GGTGTCGCGAAAGTTGCGCCACTGCACTATGAAGCCATCAAGTGCCGCCTCGCCGTCCTTGGTGAGTCGGTAGTACCTGCGCGGCGGTCCCTGTTGTGATTCCTTCCAAGTGGTCTTGACGAGGCCCTCATCTCGGAGACGTGCCAGCAACGAATAGATGGTTCCTTCGCTGGTCACCAAGCCATCCGCCGCGGCAAGGGTTCGCGTGAGCTCGAAGCCATACCGGTCGGTTTCTCTCAGCAAGGCGAGGACGCAGTACTCGATCGACCCACGCCGCATCTGGGTCAGGAGCTTCGTTGTGTCACTTGGTACTATGCGAGACAGAGTACCAAGTGACGCGTGGCCGTGCACTGGCCGATGGTCTCGAAGTGACTTGTAGGGCCCGCTGAGGTCGAGACCCAGCGGGTCAAGCGTTTAGGACCCGCAACGAGATCACATTTCGGACTGGGCTTCGGATAACCCAGGTCAATCGCCCCCGCTGTAATTGCTGGCCAGTAGCGAAGTGGTCGAGCCGGATTTCCCGCCCCCGACCACTCACACCATGAAAGAAACGCCGTCGATAGTCATCCCAAGGCGACTCCACCGGCAGTACCCACTGGGAGCGAAGTGAGGCCGCCTGGCGTGCCGCACTGGGCAGCGATCGCCCCTTCGTCCTCAGCCGAGACGAGCGAAAGCAGCGAAGATGCCCCGCCGTCCGGTCCCGGGAAGGCGCCGGTAACCCCGATTGGATTCACGTTGGGGATCTCAAAGTCAGCATAGGTGACAAAACCAAGGGAGATGAACGTCGTCCCAAGCACATCAGAGAACGACACGACCGAATCCTTCAAGGAGAACTGCTGTCCCGACGGCGGATTCCACTTGATCTTGAGCGGGCCACTCAGGGTTCCCCCGGAGGTTGGAATGTCACCAACGAGGCTCGCGCAACTGTAGAACTGGGCGGGAGTCTGGCTCGTATTGGTGGTCGTGATCTTGCCCGAGAGGGTCCCGGTGAAGGTGCCCGTCACGTGGCTAGAGGCGGAGCAACTCAGACCAGCCGTCAGGGTGATCTTGTTGCCCTTGTTCTTCGTCGGGACCACATAGCTGCCGCCGTTGCCGAGCCCGACCTTGAAGTTGATGCTGCCGCCCGTTACGCCGCAGAGCACGCTTTCTGGGGCGCCGACGTTGTCGATCACGGTTGCTGAGGCGACGCCTGAAGAACCGACGATGAAGCAGGCCGGAAGGACCGCCACTGCCGACAACATGAGAACCTTTCTCATCTGGGCTCCCTTCTGTCCCCGACACGCCCCTGCCGGATCAAGATGACCGTACGCCTGCAGGACCTCTTGCACAACCGGAGTTGGCAGAGCGTGGATGAGGTCGAAACTCGCAGTCGGGGGCTCCGAGTTGGCAGGTCACCTGCCCCACAACAATGACACTGGGCGTGGGTCAGCTATCGACCGGGTGTCGTTTGCTGGCAGCTATCGCCGACCGGCGAGTCGGTCCTCCGCGATAGAAGGGCGCTCCGTCCAGAGCCGCAAGGGACGTGAGATCTAGGTTTCGGGCACTCTGTGGACGATCCAGATGTTCGGCTCCCAATAGGAACCGACATCAGCCTCTCGGTCGATGCTGACGGTGGCTAAGCCAGCGGGGAAGACGTACTCGCCGGTCTCGGGGAAGGCCATCTCCGTCCAGGTCTCCCACTCGTTGACACATCCGGTGATTCTCATGGATTGGGATATGGGGGTAGCGAACATCCCGCCCATCCTGGTGTGAACTCGAATCCACGGATCGAAGGGTTCCCCGTCCGTCGTCGTCCAGGTGACGTAGCGCTCAATCGGGGTCAGCGGATATCTGTCCTTCCAGTTTGGGCGCACCGGTGCGATGAGCCAATCCAACCCGGCGGATCGAGCTAACCCGACCATGTGCTGGAGAAGCACCCTGGCGAGTCGCCGTTCCCGGTGGGAACCGGGGATCTCCGCAGCCAGAGCGCAGAGCGCCGAGGGGACGCCGCCAGCTGAGTGGAGCTCGAAGCCGCCCTGGAGACTGGCATCTATGCCGGGCCCCAAGCCATCTGTGGTGCCGTCCCATGTAACCGGCATGGTGTGCCCCTCAGCCAGGACCACGTCTGCCTCATCGTCGTAAAGGACGAACTGGTAGTCGGGGAAGACGTCATAGAGCTGATTCCAGTAGCTGCTGACGACATCTCCGTGCCGGTTGTACTCCGGCCAGATGTCGAGACCCCCGATCTGTTCGTAGCGATCAAACCCTTCCGAATACCGCACAGGAACGACGGCCACGGCTGACATCCTGCCAGTTACCAGAGTTCTGTTCGGCGGCCACGGGGCATCGGTTGACCACGGTTCTGTAACCGACGCCAGGCAACGACGGAGATGTTCTGCGCTCAGCCGTGGCCGGAATCACACTGCCCCATCAGCTCGGAGCGCGTTATCGGTCCTGGTCCTCTTGCGGATCGCGATCTGTCACTGGGCGGTACCTCGGCGTGTAGACAACTTCCAACGGTGGGGCACCCCGGCAAACCGAGCATCCCCACGTGGCCGTCGCTACGAAGGGCGGCGGACGCCTTGTCGCTCAAGAAACGCGTCAATCGCCGACCAGTCGTTAGGCTTGCCAGCGACAGCGCTTTCGAACAGCACGATCTGCGCACGCTCGTGCTCGACAACGGCCTGACCCAGAACGGATTCGTCTTCGGGAAGCACCTTCGCGAGGTTCCCGTACATTCTCAAGGTTTCGGGCGTGTACGACAAGGCGTTCTCCAAGACTTCCCCCCAGCTGTTGCCCAACTGAGCCACTTCAACGCCAATCCGTTCGGCTGCGCCGTGGTCGATCGATACCTCGCACCTTCGAGCAACGGCTTCGATGAGGTCCCTCGTCGTACTCTCCACTGAAGCGAGGACATTGAATTCCTGACGGAGCTCGGGAAACCGTTCACCGAGAGCCTCGTAGTAAGCAACGCCCGAGACCTCCGCCGCCCAACACTCGCCAAGGGCATGCTGAAGGTCGCTCGCTTCCCCCATTGCGGTTCTCCCTCTATTCGTGGCACCCACACTGTACGAGCCTCTCGATGGAGGTGCCCCACATCGCACCGGATCAGTGGGACGGATGGCCAGACAAACCTTCCGGTTCCGAGATGGGCCGGCCCACCCACTTCGTGACATGATTGGTGCTATCGCAACTGGCGGCCCGGGGGTGGAGTACCACCAGGGAGCTTGAGTTGGAGTCGACCGCCTGGGCTCCTTCGCAGGAGTCAGGCGATGTCAATCTTCACCGCAGTCGATTCGTATGGTGACCCCAGCTCGATCGTGCGGTATCTCGACCGACGGGCAGACGCCGCTTCGAGGATGAAGCACTACGTGGCGGCAGCTCATGCTCGTCACGATCCGCATGGTCGAGTCCTTGACCTTGGATGCGGAGTCGGGCACGACCTGATTCTCCTCAATGGCGCCGGCCTCACGGCGGTAGGGGTTGATCCAAGTGCAATTCTCTTGGCAGAAGCCACCAAGCGAATCGACGTGACCCGAAGCAGCCTCATACGGGCGGATGGCGAATCACTGCCATTCCCAGAGTCCTCATTCGACGGATGCCGAATCGAACGAGTCTTGATGCACGTTGTCGATCCCTCTGTGGTCTTGGCCGAGGTTGTGCGCTGTGTATGCCCAAGTGGTCTGATCACAGTCTTCGAGCCGGATTGGAGTCGGTTCAGTGTTCGTGAGGACTCAGGCGATGTCAGCTCGGGATGGATAGCTGGCCAACGTCACCCGGACATCGGTGGAGATCTCTGGCGGCTCGTTGAAGAAGCAGGCTGCAAGGTCGTCGACAGAGTCGAGGAGTTGTCGATCTGGCGCAGCCTCGAAGCCCTCGATGAGGTGATCGGCCTAGAGGACTCCGTGCGCCGAGCCGTAGAACAGGGCCGGATCGACGCAAATGAGGCTGACCAGTGGGTTCAGCGACAGCGCGCCCGGCAGGCACGGAGCGAGTTTCTGGCGTTCGCAACAAAGGTTCTGATAGTTGCAACCAGGTGAGACTGCCACTCGTTGTGGGGTATCCCCGACCGCCGGTTAGACACCCCACTCCTTGGGGGTTAGATGCAGGAACCTCTTAGCGAAGTCTTCCGTTGCCTGATGGCCTCCGTGCTGCTTGATGAGGCCCTCCTTGGCCGTCGCAGACACTTCGATTGTTGTTGTCCCGGCGTCCTCGGCGAATCGAAGTCGGAGAACCGCAGGGTTCAATCCGAAGAGCCCCGTACCCACCTTCGTCACAACGACGTCTGGTTCGCTGTGGATGACCAATCCCATGCTTCTCGCAAGAGACTCGGCCGCGTTTCGCACGACGTCCTGGCTTGCCGAAACCTTCAGCAGCAGCGTCGCTGTGTCGTTCCCAAGCCTGTCGGTAACGATGCGTGGAACGAGAAATCGGGAGAAATGAGCCCCCAGGATGTCCCCGTCGGAAGCCGCGCTCACAATCAGACCTTCTCATACTGAGCCCGAAGCCGGGGTATCACTAAGCGCCGGTGGGGTGGGCAGCTCGGCTCTTCACCGAGCGGTACCACCTCGTTATGACGGGCACGACATGGGACGGTCCGGATTTCGCCGTGACGCTACTGTCTTGCCATCGAGGAAAATGAATCACTTCCGCTGCCAGACGACCCGCTCCTGGCGTATTACGCCGAGGCGTTCAACAGAGCCGGACACTGGGCCGAGATTACGGATGCCTCGCGGAACCTCGTCTACGTCACTGATGACCTTCGACGGTCCTACTCGGGCCCCAGTGGCTTAGCTCCTGTTCCGATCGGGCTCTTTCTTTGGGGTCCCGAAGCGCTTTCGATCCGGTTGAGTTGGACGGGACTTGGAACCTCGACGATCGATCTGTGGCGGGAGGTGTTCAAGGCGGGCTTTCCAGGGCTCCTGGCGGCGACTCCGGGAGGTCGGGCTGAGTTGCGCACACGGGTGGACCCGGCATTGCGAGACCTGGTCGATGAGCTACCCGATGGCGAAGTGCTCCCCGTGCGTACGAATCAGATGACCACAGCGAGGGTCTGGGGTATTGATCTCGGGTCGTGGACAACTTCCTTCGAGGTCCGTGACGCGTCAGGACGACTCGCAGGCTGGGTGTCGGTGTTGAAGCCGGCGGCGGGCATGGCGATCCTCGGGCCAGTGGCGAGTCTCAGCGATGTTCGCCACTTCGAGCGCTCGCAACGGGTGGTTGCTGCGGCCCGCCGACCGGCGGCCATCCTGTCCGCCGATCTCGAGGCATCGTCCCCACTGGCCCGCCGGCTTTCGACGGCGGACTACTTCGCCCTCGCCCGTCGTCTTGTCCGAACCGCCGACCAATGTTTGCTCGATGCTGGTGGCCTGGTCGGTCGCCATCTGGGAGATGGGGTTACGGCCTTCTTCCTCGCTGAGATCCTGGGTTCCGAGTCCGAAGCAGCCAAAGCCGCCATCAACGCGAGCCGCGCTCTCAGAACCGCCGCTCTTGAGATCGCTGAACGCAACGGACTCGCACCAGACGACGTTGTTCTACGGTTCGGTCTCCACTGGGGAGCCACCCTCTATGTCGGGCTCATCAAGACCGTTGCTCGTTCCGAGGTCACTGCTCTCGGTGATGAGGTCAACGAAACTGCTCGTATCGAGGCATGCGCGAGAGGGGGCAGGGCACTTGCCTCAAAGTCCCTCGTCGAACGTCTAGCAGCAGAAGACGCTCGGGCGCTTGGACTGGAACACGTCACTTATACGGCTCTCGGCGAGCTTCCTACCGCTACCGAGAAGGCTCGACGTGATGCACCGGCCATAGCGGTCTGCGACGTGTCCGAAAGCCATTGACGGCCCTCCGACACGCCTAGCCACCTTCGGACATTGACCTAGCGTCCGTCGGGGACGAGAAACAGCGACCGGAGTGCCCCGGAAGAGTCGTCCTAGCTCATAACGCCGTTCATGAAGGGGCGGGCCGTGTCAAGGGATTCGGGAAGTTCTTCGTGCCTACACTCCGGCCGTCGTCCTGCGTGAAGGCGCGCGCCAGCAACGAACCGGGGTCAAGGCTGGCGGAGCCATCCGAAGGACTCGGC
>DASPVS010000192.1:0-3328 GCA_035622235.1 Acidimicrobiales bacterium
GGTCAACGTGGCGCTCGCGCTCGTCGCGCTCGTCGCGCTCGTGCTCGCCGGATGGTGGCCCGTAGCAGCGGTGTTCACAGCAGTGGCAGTCGTCGTGGGGCCGGTCGGACTGTCCGTGCGGGGCAGGTCTTCGTCGCTCAACTGGACACGGCGGTTACGGACCCTCGCGTCGTTCTGCGCGATTTCAGTGCTCTTGTTCGTTGTCGCGTTCGCGGCCTTGAGGACCGCAGCAGGGGCAGGTGTTCTCGACTCGATCGCGGAGGCGTTCGCTATCGCGGCGTTCGGTGCTCCTCTGCTCGTTGATCTGTCGTTGGCTCTCACAACCCCTTTGGAACGTCGCATGTTGAGGCCGTACGTCGAGCGAGCGGCGGCAAGGCTCGCTCGAGAGAACCCCACCGTGGTCGCGATCACCGGATCGTTCGGGAAGACGAGCACAAAGGGCTACATCGCTCACATCCTCTCGACCAAGTACAACGTCGTAGCGAGCCCAGCCAGTTACAACAACCGCGCAGGTCTTGCCAGGACCATCAACGAACACCTGTCCGAGGGAACCGACGTCTTCGTCGCTGAGATGGGTACCTATTCCCGCGGGGAGATAGCCGAACTGTGCTCTTGGATCCCACCCGACATCGCCGTGATAACAGGGATTGGACCTGTACACCTCGAGCGGTTCCGGTCAGAGGAAAGGATCGCGCAAGCGAAGTCGGAGATTCTCGTCGGCGCAAGATGCGTCGTGTTGGAGGTCGATGACGAGCGGCTGGCCGAGCTCGCTCGAGAGTCTGAACGACACGGCAAGACGGTTTGGCGATGCTCGACAGTCGACAAGGCTGCGGACGTCTTCGCCACCGATGACTCCTCGGGCGATGTGACTGTCTTGGCGAAGGGTCACGAGCTCGCAATCGGAGTGGCACAAGGCGCCCGGCCCGGGAATGTGGCGTGTGCGACTGCTGTGGCCCTCGAGCTCGGCCTCGGTGCTCACGAGATAGCGAACCGTCTCGCATCGCTTCCCTCGGTCGCCCACCGACTTGAGCCCTCGCTTGCAGCCAGCGGAGTGATGGTGCTCGACGACACCTACAACTCCAATCCGGCCGGTGCTGAAGCTGCGCTGCGACGTCTCCAAGCGGCGAGAGCCGAAGTCCAAGCAGCGACAGCCGAAGTCAAAGCGTCTCCAGCCGAAGGTCGCGGTGCAACACCTGAAAGTCACGGTGCAAGAAGGACGGTCGTCGTGACCCCTGGCATGGTCGAGTTGGGCCGTCTACAGCGCAATGAGAATGCTCGGTTCGGCGCGCAAGCGGCATCGATAGCCACCGATTTGTTGATCGTCGGTAGGACCAACCGAAAGGCCTTGTTGGAAGGCGTCTCGGTGGCTCGCAGCCGAGTTTCAGACGAGGTCCCTGGTGGCGGCGTCGAGGTCCACACGTTCGACAACCGGGACCAGGCTGTGGAGTGGGTGAGACGCAACCTCGGCCCCGGCGAGGTCGTCCTCTACGAGAACGACCTTCCGGACCACTACCCTTGATCGTCGCGCCCGGGTGCCGTGCCCGGGCGCGGGTCGCGCCGCACAGCGTCGTCGATCGCCTTCGCCTTGTGGGAGCAGCGATTTTGAGCAGGTCCAATCCCGTCCTAGCCGTTGCCTTTGGAGGCCCGTCCCCGGAACACGACGTGAGCGTTCTCACGGGACTTCCGGCAGTTCGGGAGCTCGAGAAGTCAGGTCATGACGTCTTGGCTCTTTACTGGTCGAAGACAGGCGAATGGCACCGCGTAGATAATTCCGTCGAAGCCGCCTCATTCATAGAAGGAGTCCCACCCGGCTCGGAGTCCTTGCGTCTGTTCGTCGGCGAGGGAGGTGGTTACTCATCGGGTGGGGGACGGATCGGACGACCACGTCCTCTGCCGATCGACGTGATCGTCAACTGCTGCCACGGCGGTCCAGGCGAAGACGGCTCATTGCAGGCGGCCTTCGATCTCGCCGGGCTGGCGTACACGGGGCCCACCGTGGCGGGAGCGGCGATCGGTATGGACAAACTTGCCTTCGCCGGCGCGGTCATTGCAGCGGATGTGCCGGCTCTTCCTCGTCGACTCGTAGAACCGTCGACGACCGACGTCGGGTTCGAAGGTCCATACATAGTCAAGCCCCGCTTCGGAGGTTCTTCGCTCGGCGTTGAGCTGGTGGAGGACCTCCGAACAGCAGTGCACCGCCTCGACGCCAATTCACATCTGCGACATGGTGCAGTGATCGAGCCTTATCGCGAGGATCTCTTCGACTTGAACATCGCGGTGAGGACGGCGCCGATACTGGAGCTATCTGCGATCGAACGTCCGTTGCGGTCCGAAGGTCTTTCCGAGATACTCGGCTACGCGGATAAGTACGTGGGCGGCGAAGGAATGGCAAGTGCGCCAAGAGAATTGCCCGCGAAACTGGACCCGCAGGTGGAGGACGAGCTCCGAGCGCTCGCGCACACTGTCGCTTCTGTATGTCAGGCGCGCGGTGTGGCGCGCATTGATTTCCTCTCAGATGGTGAATCGATCTACGTGAACGAGATAAACACGGTTCCGGGCTCGCTCTCGAGGTACCTGTGGGTAGATCCTCCGGTGTCCTTCGCCGAGCTTCTCGACGACATGGTCCGTGAAGCCTTGGAGCGGCCCGCAGCACGGCGGAGCACGCTCGGAGCTGACGGCACTGTCCTTCGAAGTGCAGGTCCCATCGCGGGCAAGCTGGCCTGAACGACCACTCTTGGGGCGTCGGCTCCGCCGTGCGCTACGGACGAGCCGGTACGCTCGCGTTGCATGTCTTTTCCGCGCCGCCTCCTGAGCGACGGGGAGGAGGTCGTCGCAGAGCTAAGACACCACTGGGTATCGCTTGGCTGGCCGCTTGTCGCGATGATCTGCGCGTTGGCGCTGGTCGCTGGCGTCGCGATCGTTTTCTCCAATGTGCCGCTCTGGTTGGGCGACGCGCAGCTCGCCCTTCTGCTCATCGTCGCCGCTTGGCTCGCGGTCAGGTGGGCGAGGAGGTCGGCGACGAGCATCGTGCTCACCGATCGACGTCTTCTCGTGCGAACCGGGGTGTTCGGCCGCAAGGGCACAGCGATCCGCCTGGATCAGATCACAGGTGTCTCGTACCACCAGACGATGGTTCAGCGGATGATCGGATCCGGACGAGTGTTGGTCGAGACTGCCGGCGACTCAGCTGGCGCCACGTTTTACAACGTTCGACGTCCCGCCGCGGTTCAGAACCTCGTGACCGAGCAGACCGCCCTTCAGCACGAGGTCAACGCCGGCCAACGCTTCGGGTCGTCGTACGCTCCACAGCAGGCGGTCTACCAGCAGG
>DASPVS010000193.1:0-4974 GCA_035622235.1 Acidimicrobiales bacterium
GCAGCGAGCCAAGCACGTCGATTCCCCGTCTGAACCGAGAGCCCCGAACCAAAGAGCCTGAACGTACAAGGACCGGCTGAGAACAACGGGCTTCTGGGAACGAGCCTGTACTCTGAGCTCCGTGGAGCACGCGCCGTCGTCGAGCGCTGGTTCGGCTTCGACGAATGCTCGCAAGCTAGCCAGAGACCACCTGACCTCCGAGATCAAGGAAACGGCCCGACGTCATGTCGCTGAACACGGCGCCGCCTCCCTTTCCTTACGCGCTGTCGCGCGCGAGCTCGGTATGGCATCGTCCGCGCTCTACCGCTACTTCTCGAGCCGCGACGAACTTCTGACCGCACTCATCGTCGACTCTTACGACGCGGTAGGCGCAGCTGCCGAAAAAGCGGACGAGCGCGGCCGGCGGCTCGGGAGCAGGCCCCTTCAAAGATGGTTAGACGTGTGCCGAGCAGTCAGACGATGGGCGATCCGCCATCCTCATGAGTTTGCGCTCATTTTCGGATCTCCCGTACCGGGTTACCGAGCACCGCAGGACACGGTAGGGCCAGCCGCGAGAATCCCCCTTCTCCTCGCCGGTTCCCTCAAGCAGTCCATCGACAACGGGTCCGTGCGACCACCCCGTGAGCTGGTCACCACCGAATCTTTGGTCAGCCCCGACGTCGTCGCGGAAGTGGGAGGGCCATATCCCGAGGGGTTTGGTGACCTGGTCGAACGAGGAGTGGTGATGTGGACCACGCTCATCGGAACGATCGCGTTCGAGCTGTTCGGTCATCTCAACCAAGTCGTCACCGATTACGCCGCCTATTTCGACGTGGCCATGCTCATCGCAGCCCAAGGCGCCGGGTTCGACCTCGACGCAAACAGATAGACCTCGACGCAACAGATAGACGTGGACGCAAACAGATAGAAAGAATCTGGCCAAGTCACGTAAGGCGGGACAGCGCGACTGCTGTGGCTAGCAGGACCATGCCCCACGACATCGATCGCAGCGCCTTTTCCATGGGATAAAGGACGAGTCGCTGGTCTAGGGGTCTCGTGGTGCCGTCGGCGAGCCTCAGTTCGCCGTATACGTTCGCGACCTTTCGGCGCAAGAAGCGGGCAGGCGTGCTGAGGCTCCTCTGCGCGAACGAAATAGCGAAAGCGGCTCCGGCGGCCAGGACGGGGGCCAGCCGTAACGTCGAGGCCTGAGCTACATACGCGGTTATCACTGGAAAGGCTCCCCAAGCCACCGCGAACCCCGCGTCGGTATGCACGACTCCACCGAAAAGCTCGGCGTTGTATGCGATGACGAGTAGGGGTCCGGCGACGATGCACGGAACGATGGTCCAGCCGATCGTCGCTATTCCGAGACACCCGATCGTGACGGCTCCGGCGAGCCCGACCACCGCTGCGGTGACGAGAACCGAGGAGGGAATCTCCGTGCGGAGCGGTCGACCGTGCAGCTCGTCGAGAGCGTGCGCGGCAACACCGACAGCGAGGAAAAAGGCGAGCAGCGTCGCGACGAGCCTCACGACGCTCACGCGCGGTGCCAATCAGGCTCCGATCACCACGTAAGAAAGGTGCCAAGCCGTGTAGGGAGGATGTAGCAGTGTCCACCAGTCGCGGAGCCTTCCGGGACCTGCGGCGTAGAACGCAGGTCGCGAAAGTTGGGCCGTTCCATCTGCGAGCGGGGGGCGATTTTCGTGGATCCCGCGGCCGTCACCCACGCCGCCGGCCCCACATGACGAGTCCACCACCGAGGCTCATGATCTGCACGTCGATGTCGCGGAAGCCTGCCCGGTGCCAGGCATTGCGGGTCCACTCGAGCGGATAACGCCGGTAGTGATCGCTGATGTTCGGTCCCAGGAACCTGCCCACTTCGAACCAGGCATGACCTCCGGTGAACCGGCCTGCAACCGGAAGGACCAGCCGTGTGTACAGCCACCACCAGGCACGCCAGAAGGGGTTGGGCGGGACGTAGAACTCGAGGCTTGCGACCGTGCCACCGGGTTTCACGACTCGGGCGAGCTCTGCGAGCGTCGACTGCGGGTCGCGCACGTAGCGAAGGAGATAGGTAAAGGAAAGGGCGTCGAAGGTTGCGTCCTCGAACGGGAGAGCCTCGGCCCTACCCATGACGAGGCTCACGCGATCCTGTGTTCCAGAGGCAGTGAGATTCCGTTGACCCCTTCGTAGCATCTCCTCTGTCAGGTCGATACCGACGACGTGAGCATCGGTACGCTTGGCGATTTGCTGCGCAACGCCCGCGGTGCCGGAAGCCACATCGAGCACGCACTTCGGAGTCGAGTTTGCGATCTCACCGACCATGGCCTTTCGCCATCGCGAGTTCTGGCCGAAGGACAGCAACTCGGCCAGAAGGTCGTAACGGTCGGGCAAGGGTTCGAACAGTTGGCGGGCGAATCGGTTGGAATCACCGCGAACACTTGAACGCACGATCGCCTCGCAGTCTGAGCTATCTGAAACCCCGCCCACCGTATCCCGGTACCATCGCACCGTGAGGCGGCAGGAGCTGCCGGAGCAAGATCGTCGATGAGCGGACCCGGCGCGGCCGAACGGACAGTCCGCCGTCTGGATCGGTTTCAGCAGCGGCACGCTGCTCTTGCTTTTCCCTGGGCCGTGCTCCAGAAATTCGGGAACGATCAAGCGGGCAGCAAGGCTGCGCTTATGGCTTATTACGGGCTTTTTGCCCTATTCCCCATCCTCCTCTTGTTCACCACGATCCTGGGCTTCACGCTTTCCGGAAATCCTTCGCTGCGGCACCGATTGCTCGACACTGCGTTCGGGTCCTTTCCGATCATCGGCACACAACTTCGTTCCAACACCCATCCGCTCACCGGCAGTGGCGTGGCGCTGGCGGTAGGGATAATCGGGACCATCTACGGCACCATCGGGTTGGGCCAGACGACCCAGAACGCGGTGAACACCGTATGGAACATCCCGTACGTGCGCTGGCCGAACTTCGTCTTCCGCAATGTCCGTGCGCTCGCTGTCATCGTCTTGCTGGGCTTGGCCGTTCTGGGCTCCACGATCCTGACCGGTCTGGCTACTTCCTTTACGACCGGGTTCTGGGCGACGACGTTGGCCTTCGTGGGAGCGACGGTGCTCAACTTCGGACTCTTCCTTGTGGCATTTCTGGTCCTTACGGCAGAGCCCCTCAAACCACGAGAGGTGTGGGTGGGGGCGACGTTGGCCACCGCCTCCTGGCAGGCTCTTCAGCTACTCGGGAGCTGGTACGTGACCCGCGTGCTCGCTCACAACAGCGACACCTACGGATTCTTTGCCATAGTCATAACTCTTCTTTCGTGGCTGTATCTGGGAGCACACCTGTTCCTTCTGTCGGCGGAGGTGAACGTCGTCCGCTCGTACCGGCTTTGGCCGAGATCGATTACGCAGCCCCCTCTCACCGACGGCGATCGACGTACCTTCGAGCGTCTCGGGCTCATGGAGGTCCGCCGTCCGGAGATGAAGATATCGGTCTCGTTCACCGCCGAGGCCGATCGAGATCCGCTCGGGACGCACGACAAGTCACGGTCGCCCGACGAATCGAGCGCACGAGGCTCGTCTCACGAATCAGGCGAGTCGGAGCCCTTTGACAAATCAAAGGCGGGTGCGCAACCGAGCGAGGATCGGGACCGGGGAAGCACCGCCGACGAGGCGAACCGGGCCGAGTTAGTGCAGGACGACTTTCAAAACGAACACCCCGAGTCCGAGAAGAGCTCCTACAAGGATGTCGGCCAGGATTCCCATCGTGCCCTCTGACGATCTGATCCCGGCCGCGGCCTCGAGCACGACGAGCGTCGCTCCGGCAGAGAGGATCGCGATGGCTACTCCGGTGTTCAGGCTCACCCCCCCGGCCCAGCAAAGCAGGAGGCAGATGAGAGGAACCAGGCCGCCTCGCAAAATTGCAAGCTGCCTGCGAAGCGAACCGAAAAATATTTGCGGCGTCCACCGCAGCTCGCCTTCGATTCTGATCTCCAGCGCATCTGCGTACGAACGACTCAGCCAGTAGAGGACGAGCAGGATCGTGACCGCGCTCGCCGTGTCCGGGTAGGTCTCACTGCGCACCGACTCTGCGGCCAGCAGTGAAGCGATCATGAGAGTACCGAGAACGAGCCCTTCGGCGTTGACCTCAGGGGAGATCCATTCGGCCGCTTTGCGAATCCTTGCCGGTGCGCTGAACATCCCCTCACCTTATTGTTCGAGCTGCGCTCTCCTCCGATCCGATCTTTGTAAGCGACGGAGCATGGCGCCGAGTTTGGAAGTCCTCCTCGCACAAGTCACTCGGGCTCCCGAGCACGATGTCACCTTTGCGGGTGTGCTTCACGGTGTAGAGCGCTCTCTCGGCGTCACGGCGAATCTGTTCCGGACGCGGCCGCGCCGCGTCGAGGCCGCTGATCCCGATGCTGAGGCTCATGTGGCCGTTCCCGATTCTCTTCGAGCGCTCCTGGATGTGGTGCATGTGCACGGCCGCAGCCGAGGGGTCGGTGTGTGGCATGAGGACCGCGAATTCGTCACCGCCTATGCGTCCGATCACATCGGTGGAGCGGCTCCATCCTCGCAGTAGCCCTCCCAGGGCTGCCAGGAAATCGTCTCCTGTCTCGCGCCCGAATTTTTCGTTGATCGACGTCAATCGGTCGACGTCGATGAGGGCGAGACTCAGCGACTGCGTATAACGTTCCGCTCGTTTCACCTCCGAGCGCAAGCGTTCCGCGAAGGACCGGCGGTCGAGACATCCGGTGAGCGGATCTGTCCTCGCTACCTGGCCGAGGATCCCCGATAGCTCACGCACTTGCCTCTCGAGCAGTGATCGAATACCCGACGCGGCCATGACGAAGACGCCGATGCCGGCGGTAATCAAGGTGACGAAGAACACGTCGTCCGTAGTGAACGGTGTCCCACCGGCCTGAGTGGAACCTCCGGTCGTGGCAACGACGAACCCAGTTCCAAGGGCGCCAACGATGCAGACGAGAACGGCCC
>DASPVS010000194.1:0-14399 GCA_035622235.1 Acidimicrobiales bacterium
GGGAACTTCTCAATGCACCTGTTCTCAACTACAGCAACGGAAACCTGAATGCCACCCGCGAGATGCTCGTGCACCCGGCAACCGTCTTCGGGCTGGGAGACGGTGGCGCACACGCAGGGCAGACCTGCGATGCATCTACTACCACCTTCATGCTCACCTATTGGGCGCGCGACCGTTCAGAGGGCCGACTGCCGCTGGAAGAGGCGGTCCGTCAGATCACATCTGCGACCGCCGATTTGTACGGGCTTGGGGACCGGGGACGCCTTGTGCCCGGAATGGTCGGGGACGTGAACGTCATCGACTACGAACACCTCGGTCTGAGGCGGCCCGAGCTCGTTCACGACCTTCCCGGAGGAGCGCGGCGCCTCGTCCAGCATGCAGACGGCTACCTGGCGACCGTCAAGTCCGGTGAAGTGATCCTCGAAAACGGCGAGGCGACCGGCGCACTGCCGGGCCGCTTGCTGCGGGGATGCCGGTAAGCGGTCGTCAAAGAAGCCTTTTCGATATCGCGAAGACGTGTCCAGACCCGCACCCCTGAAGACGATCTCCGTGGGCGATGGGCCCACTTTGCTCCTTCTCCATGGCTACGCGATGAAGCCCGAGACGTATCTCCCGCTAGCACGCCTTCTCGAGGACCGAGTGCGCGTCGTGATCCCGGCCATTTTTCAGCTCCCGACGTCGTGGACTTTCGAAAACGCGCTCGACTGCATCGAGCTGACTTTGGAGCAAATGAAGATCGAGCAGATGAGCCTGCTCTGTCATTCGTTCGGGGGAGGCTTGGGTCTTGGTCTGGCTGCCCGTAATCCGGACCGAATCGTGGAATGTGTATTCGGAGACACTCTCGGCGTTCGCGAAAAATTCGGATTGGCGGAGGAGGCGTTGCACGATCCGTTCGGCATTCTTCGGATGGCGACCTGGCCTGCAACAACGGCGTTCTTCCAGTCGGTGGCGACCCACCCAATGCAACTCGCCTCTGCCGGGTTCTGGGGATTCAGAAGTGATCGCGAGCCCGACATCGAGGCCGTCGTACTGGCTGGGATTCCCTGTCACGTGCTCTGGGCCAACCACGACACCCTTCTTTCCCGGTCCGACGGTCGGGAGTTCGCCCGACAGCTCCACGCCACTTTCACCGTGGCTGAGGATCCTCCTGTCGTGGAGCACGACTGGATGTTCGATGACCCGGAGTTGTTCGCGGCGCACTTGGACAAGCTCGGGCTGAAGATGTTTTCTAGTGGACATTCGCACCAGACCCCGAGGGGCAAGCGGGGCGGACGTAGTCGCTCTGTCTGACGACATCGTCTAACCGAGTCGTTGCCCTCGGGCTTTGGTTCGACGAGGCTCGGTCATCAGTTCACGCGCGCGAAACCACCCGGCCTCGGGGACCGGGTGGTTTCGCCATGGCCCAACTTGAGGCATGAACAGCGTCTCAAGGAGCAGTCACATACGTCACGCGGCTTTCGTGGCCTCTTTGTCACGCGAGCCGAGAAGCTCGAGGTCTGCTTCGGTCCTTCTGGCGTGGAGCAAACCGAATATCACGAGTATCAGCGTCACGCCTGCCAGGATGAAGGACGCGATGCCGGCCCACAGGGCGATCTGGCCGAACTGCCAGAACCCGTATGCCTCGAGCAGAAGGCCCCGAAGCGTCGTTCCCTGAAAGGACGTCTGAACCAGAGCGGCCAATTTGACGTTCCCCGGGTTTGCCCTGGAGGCTTCGCTGAGCTGCGAATAAACGCCGTTCATGGGCAACTCTGAGAGATGCACAGCGATGAAGTGGTTCGCGTAGGTCTCAGCTTGAGCGCCGTTGAGAACCTGCTGCCCTGCGTACGGCTCGAGATATGGAACCATCCCCTTCGTGATTTCGGTGCCGTTGGGGTGAGCGAGCTGGGCCTTCGTCGGGAAGAAAATTTGTTGCTCTGCCAACTGATTGTGGACGTTCGAGTTGGCGAAGCTGTATCCCCACATGAGTAACGCCCCCGCAACGAGAAGAACCACCACTAGGGCGCCTCCTGCGAAGCTTGCCAGGATGTCAAAGGTCCTGCGTCGCATCCCATGTCTCCTTTCTTCGAGATTTGAACGCCGGATTCAACTCTGACCGGGGAATTGCCTCGGGTATAGGGTCCTTCGTCCCAGCTTCGCTGCTCGTTCAGGGACCAAAGTCCCATTTTCGTTCTGGCATCGAAGTCCATCTTCGTTCAGGGACTAAAGTCCCATTTGTCTTCGATTTACCGGAGCTACAGTCCGTGGATGGCAGCCGTCGATGATTGGCGCTCTTACGACCGAAACCCTCGAGCCCTTTTCGATCTCACGCCGGAACCGCTGCGGGCCTACGAGGTCATGAATCGTTTGGTCTGGGGGGAGGAGCTTTCACAGTGGAAAGTCGACTTGGAGCTCTCGCGTCGTCGGATGGCGGTCCTGATGCGCAGCTCTGTGGAGGCGGATCGTCTTCCTCCATGCGCACCTGAGGTTGCCGAGCCGCTCTTGCGTGATCTCGCGCAGTGGCCTACGTCGCCGGCGTTCGACCCCGCCGCGCGTGCGGCGCTGGGCGTTGCAGAACGCTTCGTTCTCGACGTCTCCGCGACGACTCCCTCGGAGAGGTCGCAACTGTTCGATCAAATCGGAGCGCAGTCGTTCAGCTTTGTCCAGGCCCTTTACGTGCTCGACATGACGCACAGGATCCGCATTGCGACGGGGCGGCTGTTCGGTGTCGATCAGGCCCTGAACCGGTACGAGGCGGACGGCATCACCGAGCCAAGCTCGGTCGACGGCGTCGAGAAACAAGACAGCGGCGATCTATGGCAGGTCATTGAATCGTTCATGCGCGTCGTAGCACGCCAAGATGCTCTCGATCCCGTAACGACAGAATTAGTCCGGCTCGCCGGCGCGCGACAGCACGGGTGCCGGCTGTGTCGGACGAGGCGCAGTGCCGCCGCATTGTCTGCAAGTGACGATGCGACTCTCTTCGACCAAGCGCTCGTCGGTGTGAGCTCCGACTTCGACTTCAGACAGCGTGCCGCGATTCGCTTGACCGACGCGATGACCTCACAGCCATCGGAGATCGACGATGAGCTGGCGGAAGCGGTTCGAAGCTCGTTCACGCCCGTCGAAGTGTCCGAGCTCGTTTGGGATGTCGCTCGCAACGGAACGAACAAGATCGCCGTGTTCTTCGGAGCCGACGAGCCAACGGTGAGCGAGGGCGTCGAGATCTTCGAGATCGACGCCAACGGTGACGTCAGCGTCGGCTGATTCTTCCGGCGCCAAGCGCCACGAAACCGGCGATTAACGCCTGAAAGCCCACGACCACGAGCGTCGCCCCTTCCACGCCCATCCGAGAGCTCGGCGCGAGTGTCAGGTAAAGAGTCCCGAGCGTCGCCACCCCTAGTGCGAGGGAGACCTGCTGTGACGTCGTCATCACGCCACTTCCTGCACCGGCCAGAGACGTGGGCACTTCCGAGAGTATGACCCGGAACAACGCGGGCATAACCAGGCCTTGCCCGACGCCGACGACGATGAAAGCAGGAGCGAGGACGAATGGGCCGGTATGCGGCCACGTGACTGCCAGCGTCGCAGCCAGCAGCAATAGCCCCGAGAACTGTATGAGTGAACCTGTCACGATCACGCCATGTCCCCATCGAGCTACCACTCTGGGCATGTAAAGCGAAGCTACGAGAAACGAGACCGCAAGAGGCGCGATTGCCAGCCCTGCCTTCAACGCGTCGAAGTGCAGGGGTCCTTGCGTCGTGAGTGCATAGACGAACATAAAGGCTGCGAAGCCGGCGAAGAAAGGGCAGATGAGCGCTAGTCCGCGCCGCATGGTTCGCAGGGAAACAACGGCGGGAGGCAAGAGTGCTGAGCGTCCCGCGCGTTCTACACGACGCTCTTCGGCGGCGAAAGCCCCCGCCAGCAAGGGAGCCGACAGCAGCAGCACCCACGACCACGTAGGCCACCCGAGCGCGCGTCCCTCTGTCAGCGGGACCAGAACAGCGACAAGGGTCGCCCCTAAGAGCAGAGTGCCGCGCCAGTCGAGGTGTGAACG
The DNA here is from genome assembly GCA_035622235.1 of Acidimicrobiales bacterium. Classification (GTDB taxonomy): domain Bacteria; phylum Actinomycetota; class Acidimicrobiia; order Acidimicrobiales; family UBA8190; genus DASPVS01. Next base: position 4,034 of record DASPVS010000194.1, read on the forward strand.
CTGTCCAATGACACGCGTCTCGGGGACAAAGCGAAGCGCGAACACAAGTCCGACGATCCCAATCGGAACGTTGACCAAGAAGATCGGTCTCCAACCGGTGTGCGCGATGTCGGCTGAAACGAGCAGTCCTCCCACCACTTGACCGATCACGGCAGCGATTCCGGCGGTGGCTCCGTACCAAGCGAGTCCCTTGGCTCGTGACGAAGCGTCCCCGGTGGCTTGGATCGTCGAGAGGGTCTGCGGAACCATCAGCGCTGCTGCGGCCCCTTGGATCACCCGCGCACCGACCAGCAGAGCTGCGCTCGGGGCGAGACCGCACAGAAGTGACGCGACCGTGAATGCCGTCATGCCAGTGAGGAAAAGTCGGCGTCGTCCGTAGTGGTCGCCAAGCCTTCCGCACAGAACCAGCAAGACGGCGTAGGACGTCGCGTAGCCGGCCACCACCAGTTCGAGCAGGGCGGCGGACGCACGAAGATCCCGGGCCATGGTCGGAAGGGCGACGTTCACTATGAAGAAGTCGGTGACGGGAAGCAACACGCCAATGAGGACGCTCAGGAGTCCGATCGATGAGAGATGTCGGGCCTCGGCGATCGCCGTTGAGTCAACCGCAGCGGATTTGGCCGGAGCGGACCCAAGGGCAATCGACTCGGCGGTGGTCGAATCGGCCGCGGCCGACTCGACCGCAGGCAGCGTGACTGTGGTCGCTCTGCCTGAATCGCCGTCCGTGGAGACAGGGGCAGATCCGTCTGCCGCTCGGGGAGAAGCTGTCCGTCTACGGCGGGAAAGAGGGGTGAGCTGGGTGGTCATGACTCCAGTGTGAGAGGCAGACGAGCGTGGTACCAGAGGCTGGTTATCCAGGTATCAGCTATACCTGGAACCAGGAGTCATTCTGAGTCATCCTGGTGCTCATGACCTCCATAGCTGAACGCGCCCTATCCGAACGGGATGAACCCGTCCATTCCGAAGCCGGCGAACGCAACCCTTCCCGAGGAGCTGCTCAGGCTTACGGAACGGAAGCGGACGGGTCAGAAGACCTACGGCGTCGTGAGCTGGGCGATTTCCTGCGGAGTCGTCGCGAGAGGATCCTCCCTCAGCAGGTCGGCTTGCCCGTCGGGGGACGGCGTCGGACGCCGGGGCTTCGTCGAGAGGAGGTCGCGCAGCTCGCGGGCGTGGGGGTCACCTGGTACACGTGGCTGGAGCAAGGACGCGAGATCAACGCTTCGGAGCAGGTTCTCGAAGCCGTGGGGCGTGTGCTCATGCTCGACCCGCACGAAAGGACCCACCTTTTCACTCTGGCCGGAGCTCCCATTCCTAGCGTCGAGGTCGAATGCAAGGGCCTTCCGATCGACCTCCCGACGTTGCTGGAAAAGCTTCATCCCTATCCCGCTTCTGTGACGAACGGGCGATTCGATCTCCTGGCGTACAACCGCTCCTATCAGGCGATCGTCGGGAACCTCGACGACCTGCCGTTCGACCAACGCAACACGCTATGGCTGATGTTCACCAGTCCCACAACGAAAAAGGCGATGTTCGACTGGGACGAAGCGGTAAGGCGGATGGTGGGTCAGTACCGCGCAAACATGGCGGAACACGTCGCTGAGCCTTCGTGGAAGTGTTTGGTCAACCGGCTGCAAGAAGTCTCCTCCGACTTCGCACGTCTATGGCGCGACCACGACGTAGTGGCCCCCGAGAACCTCATCAAACGGATAGTTCACCCCGACCTCGGCCTTTTGCAGCTGCACTACACGAACATGTGGCTGGCTCAACACCTCCCAATTCGCTTGATTGCCTACACGCCCGCAGACGAGGCGACCCGCGACGCGCTTGACCGCATCGATTCGATAACGCCTCGCCCGCTTCCTTGAACGGGCCTTGCCAACGATCAGCGCTTCTCCGATTTCCGGTCCAAAAGATCCAGCAAGACACGCGCCGCCGAATGCTCCACGTCGCGTGTCGCCGTCAGCAAGATCACCCGTCGTCTGCGCCCGATTGTGCGCGGCTTGTCAACAGCCTCACCACCGGGCGCGTGCCTCAGCTCTTGCCGGTAACGCGACTTGAACTCGGCGAACCTGGAAGGTTCGTGTCCATACCAACGGCGAAGTTCGGTACTGGGAGCGACATCCTTGTCCCAATCGTCTAGGGAAGCCTCCTCCTTTTTGATCCCACGCGGCCAGAGTCGGTCGACGAGCACCCTGTAACCCTTCTCTTCGGGTGCGTGATCGTAAACGCGCTGGAGTTCAAATCCCGACGCCTTGGGGGTTGTCGCCTTGGGAGCTGTCGCCTTGGGGGTTGTTGCCTTCCGAGTTGTCATAGAGGACCACCCGCCGTCGAACGCGAGAGCGCCGTCATTTAGGTCCGCCGGACGTGTCCACCAGAGAAGACAACTGCACGTCTGGGTCACGCAGTTGACCGGGTTCCACAGGGACCTTCGCGGCTACCAGCTTTGCTATGTCTCCTGCAACGTCCCAGACGTTCACATTCATGCCGGCTGCGAGACGTCCGTCTTTGATCCAGAAGGCGATGAATTCCCGAGTGGCGACTTCCCCTCGGATGACGACTTCGTCCCAATCAACGGCGAGCCCGGAGTACTCCATGCTCACGTCGTACTGGTCGGAGAAGAAATAGGGAATGCGCTCGTAGGCGGTCTTCAGCCCCATCATGTTCCGCGCCGCTACGGGACCCTGGTTGAGCGCGGATGACCAGTGCTCCAGCCTGACGCGTCGCTCGAGCACGGGATGCCAGGCATTTGCCACATCGCCTGCCGCGAAGATGTTCGGCTCACTGGCGCTCAGCCACTCGTTCGTCAGCACTCCGTTGTCGAGAGCGAGTCCCGCTGACTCCGCTATATCGACGCGCGGTGAGACGCCGACGCCCACCACGACGACGTCTGCCGTGAGAACCTTCCCATCGGAAAGGACCACATCCTCCACTTCGTCCTTGCCCCGAAGCTCCGCCACGCCGGCACCCAGATGTAGATCGACTCCGTTGTCTGCGTGGACATCCCGATAGAAGGCGCCGAGCTCGGGTCCGAGAACACGTTCGAGGGGAAGGTTGCCCACCTCCACCATCGAGACCTCGCTGCCCATCTGACGGGCAGACGCGGCGACTTCGCAACCGATCCATCCTCCTCCGATCACGACCACTCGCGTTGCAGAAGCGATCGCGAATCTCAATCGGTCGCTGTCAGCCATGCTGCGCAGATAGTGGACCCCCTTCAAATGAGATCCCGGCACCGTCAAGAGCCGCGGTTGCGCGCCTGTCGCGAGCAGTAGGGAGTCGTATGTGAGTTGTTCCCCTGAATCGAGAACGATCGCCCTATTTCTGCTCTCGACGCCGATCACTCGAGTGGAGAGTCGTAACTCGATGTTGTTGGACTCGTAGTAGTCGGCGTCGTGTACGAAAACCTTGTCGGTTCCCGATTCGCCTCTCAGATAGTCCTTGGAGAGAGGTGGCCGTTCGTAAGGGCGGACTGGCTCCTCGCCGAGGAGCACGACGCGACCGTCGAATCCCTCGTCCCGCAGGGTCTCCGCCGCCTTCGCGCCAGCCAGACTGGCACCGACGATGGCGAACGTCCTCTGGTTGTCGTTGGCCACGTTCCGACTCCTCTCACTACCGGTCTTCGAAGTGCCTTTGGGCTCCCCTTGAATCTCCGTATTCCATAACGAAATGTCCGCACGTTCGAGATTTCCGTTCCCACCTCCGAAAAGTCCGTTCTCTCTTCGGAAACATGCGCCGTCGGCGGATTGCGGTCTTACGGCGAAAGAGCAATTCAGCTTCGGATTGTCACGCAGCACCTGTCATCCGAGGGCTCGAGGTGAACCGCTGCCTCGTCCACACCCACCTCCTCGAGTAGAGCACCCACCAACGAGAGGTTCATCCCGCAAACCACGTCCGGGATCTGCTTGGCAAGAGTTCGGAAGGGACAATTTCCAAGAACGTAAGTCCGGCCGTTCGATCGGCGGACGGTCTGGGCGATCGGTTGGACGGTTGATCCGCCTTTTCTGTTTGAAGGGTCTGCTTCAGGTTCGTCGTCAACCCGGCCTTCTGGGCGCGGTGCGAACCCAAAGGATTCGAGTGCTTCGAGGGCGGCCCCGAGGGGAGTGCGTTTACGACGTCCTCGCCCGTTTCTTCGTCTTTCGGATCCCCTTCCGATGGCGCGTCCCGTTTCCCTGGCGGCCTCAGCGAGCGTTTCTTCGATGGACGCATCTTTGTTGAGCGCTTCGGAGACCGCGGAGGCGAGAACGATGCCGGCTACGTCGTATCGGCGCTCGGGGACAGTTACAGAGAATTCGGATACCGCCCGACGGTAGAGCTTCGTCGGATGGCCAGCGCCAGGCCCCCCTCGGCCTTCAGGCCGTTTGTAGTCGACTTCGAGAAGGCCAGCTTTGACCAGTCTGTCGAGGTGGAATCTTGCAACGTGGTGATGAATGCCGAGGGCAGTCGCCGCATCCTCGCGTCCTACCGGGGAGTTGTGATCGGCGACGAAGCGATAGAGGGCTCTCCGCGTCGGATCACCGAGTGCTCCGATCGCCGTCGCAGCCGTCGTGAACTCGTCGCCGTCCTTCAAACCGGCTCCTCCCGGAGGCACACGAACCTATCCCGACAACCATGACCGGTTGACTCTAAATGAGACCCTACTATCATTTACAACCGGGCTGGGTAGGTGCCAGCCAGAGAGAACCCATGTAGAGAGACGGCCGGGTGGAGAGACACCCGGTGTGCGCGAGGGGCCCGTGGCGAAACGGCCGGTGGCGAGGTTCAGGTGGCGAGACGCCCGGTGGCGAGGTCCAGGTGGCGAAACGGCCGGTGGACAGAGGCCGGTGGACAGAGGCCGCGTCGAGAGACGGCGGCTAACGGAGGAATGGAATGACTACTGCTCTGATCGTGGAGGCAGCGGAGTCGACCCTCGAATGCGAGACGTCAGTTCCGCAGGTCGACTTGGGCGCAGCTGAGCGGGCCGTGAGAGACCTGCTAGCGGCGATGGGTGTCGATCCGACTGCAGAGGTCTACACAGAGACCCCCGGCAGGGTCGCCCGTGCATATGCCGAGCTGTTGACACCCCGGCCCTTCGAGCTCACAACTTTCGCGAACGACGAGGGATACGACGAGCTGGTCATCGCTCGAGACATCCCCTTCCAGTCGGTTTGTGAGCACCATCTACTTCCGTTTCATGGCCGGGCACACGTCGGGTATATCCCGGGTGAACGCATCCTGGGTTTGTCAAAGCTCGCCCGGATCACTGAACATTTCTCACGCCGCCTGCAGCTGCAGGAGCGTATGACCCAACAGATCGCCGATTGCCTGGAAGAGAGCCTCGACCCTCGAGGAGTGGGCGTGATGCTGGAGGCAGAACACCTCTGCATGTCGGTCCGTGGGGTTCGGGCGCACGGTTCGAATGCCGTCACGTCCGCCGTCAGAGGCCTACTTCGAGACGATATGCGGACGCGTCAAGAGTTCTTCTCGCTGACCAGAGCCAGCGCTTGAAGTACCTCGAAGCGATCTCGCACTAACTGCCTGCACCTAGGGGTGAAGCACCCGAAAGCACCCGACTGTGTCGGGCGATTGAACCAAGCGATGATTCTTCGGTGACTGGTGAGTCTTAGTGGATCGGGTGAGTCTTAGTGGATATAGCCGGTGGATGCATCGATTGGAGGCTTGATGACCCGCGACGCCGATTTCCGACAGGTCGCCGATCTCCAACCGGACGCCGATTTGCAACCTTTTTTTTCGACCCAATACCGAGCGCTCGCCGACAGCCTTGTCGCTCTTTCGAAAGAGGACTGGGACACACCGTCGATGTGCGAAGGGTGGGGAATAAGGGAGGTCATCGCCCATCTCACGATGCCGGCTCGATATGACGAAGAGACGTTTATTGCAGAACTGAAGGCACGGCAATTCGACTTCAGCAAGCTCTCAAACGAGATCGCTCTTCGCGACGGCCAATTTTCAACCGAGCAGCTATTGGCTGATTTGCGCTCTGAAAAGTTGCACCGGTGGGTACCCCCTGGAGGCAGCTATCGAGACTCGCTGAACCACGTCGTGATTCACAGTCTTGACGCAATCGTTCCGCTCGGGTTTCAACTCAGCGGAACAAACGAGGTCTTCTGCGTGGTCCTTGACCACATGACCAAGGGAGGGGTTTACGAACGTTTCGGAACGCAAATTACCGGCAGACGGCTCGAGGCCACTGATCTTCACTGGTCTTGGGGTCAAGGGGGAATGCTACGCGGGACCGCGAGTGATCTCATTCTCGTGCTTGCCGGGAGGAGGCTCGCTGGTGACCGATTCGATGGACTGCCTCTCTGATTTGCGAAAACGAACGAGGTGCTGACCAGTCCCGGACCAGGTCGTCCAAGAAGGCAGAAGCATCACGCGTTTGCGGGATTCCAATATCCCCGGACATCCGTATCGTGAGCCCGGGTGTGCCAGGCAGGGAAGCACGCGGGGAACGACGTCAGATTGGGAGGTCATTGATAGATCAACAATGGCCGAGAACCAAAGCCAACCCCCCGACGAGAACGGAGAAGCGGATGCCGTACGTCACGACTTCCGACGGAACAGAGCTCTACTACACCGACCAGGGCGAAGGACAGCCAATAGTGATGAGCCACGGCTGGCCACTGAGTTCGGATGCTTGGCAGGTCGAACTCAAGCTGTTCGCGGACGCGGGCTATCGCGCCATTGCCCACGATCGACGCGGTCACGGACGCTCCGCCAAGACCTACAAGGGCAACGATATGGAGACCTACGCCCGGGACTTGGCACAGCTGATCGACGCCCTCGACCTGCGCGATGTCGTCGTCGTCGGACACTCCACCGGCGGGGGCGAGGTCGTGAAGTACGCAGCAACATACGGCAAGGACCGGCTCGCAAAGGTCGTCACCGCGGGCGCCGTACCGCCCATCATGGTGAAGTCGGACTCCAATCCTGAAGGCACGCCGATCGAAGTTTTCGATGGACTTCGCCGGGGGGTCCTCAAGGACAGGTCGCAATTCTACAAGGATCTCTCCGAGCCGTTCTTCGGCGCGAACCGCCCAGGATCGAGCGTTTCACAGGGAGCGAAAGACGACTTCTGGCGCCAGGGCATGCTCGTCAACCTGGCCGCGGCGTACGACTGTATAAAGGCCTTCTCGGAGACTGATCAGACAGAGGACCTGAAGGCGATCGATGCTCCGATGCTGATCGCGCAGGGCGATGACGACCAGATCGTCCCGATCGCCGACGCCGCCAAGAAGTCGATCAAGCTCGTGAAGGACGGAACGCTAAAGGTTTATCCGGGAGCACCTCACGGTATCTACGGTTCCTACCAGGAGCAGCTCGACAAGGACATCCTTCAGTTCATCGCTCAATAGTCCGTGGTCTTACGCACTTGAGGACCGGGACCATCATTCGAGTCAGCACCCGCAGCACCAGCAGCACTCGCGCCGACCCTTGCTATTTGCCGCGGGACGCGCGGAATCAGTGCTAGTCGTAACATCGGCTTCGGACGTGTCGTAAGCAGGGTGTGAGGCCCAAACAGCGGAGGTGCCAGATGGCCGAACTCCCACCGCCCCCCGAAGGAATCGTGCTCGCCCACTTCATCGTCTCGGACGAGGCGAGCTCGTGGATCGCTGGGGTTTGAGGCTTCGCCATCCCATCGTGGCGGGTGTGCGACGGGCGATTGCGTGGAGCGTCGCACGAGGAAGCGTGATCGGCCCTCAGGCGATCCCGAGCAGCTCAGCGCCGTTACGCCAGAAAAACCTCTCCTGTGTTTCGTCGTCGAAGGCGTCGAGCTCCGCCTCAAAGCGTTCGAAGGGTCGGCGCCCACCCTCGGGGTGTGGGTAGTCGGTCGAGAACATGAACAGCTCGGGGCCGCACTGGTTGATGAGCCAGGATGTGTCCTCGAAGGAAAAAGGCGTGAAGCGCACCTGACGTCTCAGGTACTCCGAGGGCAACATCGGCAGCGACTCGAGATCCGGTTCCGATCGGGAGAAGGACCGGTACGCGTGGTCGACATTGCGGAGCAGTCCGGGCACCCACGAGGCACCAAGCTCGATGGCGCCGCCGCGTAGTCCAGGATGGCGTTCGAAGACCCCGTCCAGCGCGAGGCAGGCGAGAAAACGCTCGGGTGAATGATGCAGGACTGGAAAGTCCTTGGCCCGCAGGTTCTCGCCACCGCCAAGCCAATCCTTGGGCAGCGGGCGCCCGTTGTTGTGGAAGGCCTTGGGCAGAAGTTTGCCCCCTCCGACGTGGAGGACGAAGGGCACGCCCGCCTCAGCCAGACGGGCCCACAAGGGCTCGACGTCGACATGCGCGGGCGAGAAGTCGCCGGGAGCGTCGGAAGGGATCCACACGGCGGCAACGCCATCGTCGAGCGCCTCGTCCAGAACATCGGTGGCCAGATCAGGGTTTCGCAAGGGCAGGAAACCTACGGCATTGAGGCGCGGATCATGGTGACAGAAGTCGACCATCGCCCGATTGAGGGCCCGGGTGCCGCCGTAGAGAAGCTCGAGGTCTTCGCTGTCTGTGAACTGCGCCAGCGAGAAAGTCGGAAACACGAGCTGCGCTGTTATGCCGAGCGCGTCGAGAACCCTGGTGCGCACGTCCGCGTCCAGGGCACCGGGCGCCGTCCATCCTTTCGGACCTGTGAGCACGTCTGCGGCGACATCTTTTTCCCGTTGTTGCGCCCATAATTCGGGCAACGACGACATGAGCTCGGCGGCCCTCGCACCTGCTTTATCGAAGCTGAGGGGACGCAGTCGATCTCGTACGTGGGGATCGGCGTAGGGCTGGAGCCATTCGTCGACCTCCATGAGGTGGCTGTCGGCGTCGAACACGGGAGCGCTGCGCATGACTCACCTCGAACGAACTAACGACGACGATCTAGACGGCGCACTGAATTCTAATGGGAGGTGGCCGACGCTGCATGGTGGATCGCGTCCGTCCACCTCCTCGTTGATCGAGGAGAGCCCCGGCTCACCGTCAACCCTGGAGAAGGTGAAACGCCAGACGGCGACCCCGTCCCTGTTTGATTGCGAGGTCGAGCCATAGGAAAAAGAGGGAGTCGACAAGGTCCTCCTCGTCTACTCCAACGAATATCGGACGGAGTCCGACGCCCTCGATCAGTTTCTCGACAGTGGTCCTGTCTTCGTCGGTTGAGGAGAAGAACATGTCGGCCCGGCCCTCTTCGAACACGGGGTTCGCCATGTTCTCGACCGCAGTGGTGTTGAACGCTCGGGCGTACCGGATCGTGTTAGGAAGTTCGGCCCTGCCGTTCGAAGTTGTCCCACCCATCCGATTCGTCGCGTCGATCACCAGTTTTCCTCGCACCGAGTCGCTGTTATCCATGGTGAAATCGCTTACTGCGGTGCTCGGAATTGCGAGTATCACCGCGTCTGCCCCAGCGAGCGCTTCCTCTACCGTCGTCACGCGGCCGAGCGTCTCCTCGGCCACTTGGTCGTCTTCTGGATGGCGAGATCCGAACGTGACTGTTTGGCCTGCCCTTGCCAGAGCCCTGCCGAGTGTTCCCCCCACAGAACCCGTGCCGATCACTGCGACGTCCATGGCCCGACCTCCGATGCAATTAGGCGATTACGTAGACAATCAGATGGCTTTGACCTTCTATCAACAGGTTGGCCTCTCAGGCTTATCAACTGGTTGGCCTCTCGGGCCCATCAGGAGGATGGCTGGCCGTCGTTGAGGATGGCCTATCCGGGGGACGGGAACGCCGCGTCCGAATCACACGGGCCACGGGCCACGGGCCACGCGCCACGCGCCACGGGTACAAGGACCACGGGCCTCACTCGTTGCTCGCAACCCGAAGGTGACGGAGAACGCGGACTCTTGCCCCGTGGCGGGGCACGAGTGTCACATGACGCACCTTTGCAGGCTCGTCGCGTTCGTTTGTCGTATCGAGTTCGACCCGGCGCAGAACTTCTTTGAGGATCACACGCATCTCGGTGCTCGCGAAGGATGCGCCGAGGCACCGGCGATTGCCGCCACCGAACGGGAGCCAAAGAGCGGGATCCGGCTGTCGTCCGACGAACCTCTCAGGAAGGAACCTCAGCGGCTCCTCGTAGTTCACCGGTGATTTGTGCACGATCGGGATCGCCGGGTCGACCATGGTTCCTTCGGGAAGGATGTGACCTCCGACCCGCGCGGATCTCGTGAGCCGCCGATTTATGTCCGGGACGACCGGACGCACTCGCAAGGTCTCGGCCACCACCGCGTCGAGGTAAGAGTCGTCGTTCTCGACCGCCGCGCGGCGCGTCCTTTCGAGCACAGTGGGATTGCGGACGAGTCGCTCGATGGCCCACGCGAGTCCGGTGGCAGTTGTCTCGTGTCCCGCGATGAGGAGAGTAACGAGTTGATCCCTCAGCTCCCCGTC
>DASPVS010000195.1:0-3519 GCA_035622235.1 Acidimicrobiales bacterium
AGTCGGTCAACGACTTGCTCGGGCACCTGGAGCAACACGGGTACCTGCTACGCGTACCCGAATCAGCGGACCGAAGGGCCCGGATTATCCGACTGACTTCTAAAGGTTGGCGACTCCAACACACAATCTACGCCGAGGCCGGAGCGGCACAGCAACGGATCGCAGAGCTTCTGGGGCCTCGGCGCTTTGCCCAGCTGCAAAGTTCCCTTGAACTGCTCACCGAGCAGCTAGCGAGTTCACCGGTCCCCTAGCGCGGCGTGCATGACGACGCTCGTCGCGGAATTTGAGTGTGACGCGCTTAGCCAAGTGGTAGCGCCGTCGTTTTCACGGACCCGTCGCGAAGGCCCCTTACACATAAGGGCACGGAATGGGTTGCCCCCTTCGGTGACTAACTCAGCGTCGCTCGGCGCCCGCCAGTCACGGCTTTCATCTCGCGCGAGGTCTGCCTGATGAAGTGCGACAAGCTCTTCCCACTGGCATCTTCGACCCAGCGTTGGAAGGCCACTTTGAAAGTGATCCGACGATCTCGAGCGGTTCGAATCCTCGGCTGACCTTGACAAGGGGTGAAGTAAGTCTACACTAACGGTTAGTGCTAACTAATGATAAGCCCACGGTCGCCGTCCTGGCCGAGCCGACCAGGCTGGCAATCTTCGAGCTTCTCGCGGACGGGCCGCTGCCGGTGGGCGAGCTGGCTGCCCAACTGCCGGTCACGAGGCCGGCCGTGTCTCAGCACCTCAAGGTGCTGAGGGAGGCAGGACTCGTGATGGACCGTCAGGAAGGAACCCGGCGCTTCTACCAGCTCGATCCTCAAGGGATCGAGGAGGTCAGAGCCTATTTCGATCGCTTCTGGAGCATGGCGTTGGCTTCGTTCAAAGTGACCGTCGAGCAAAGCGGAGGAAGAGCAGATGACCGAACAAGCAACCGAGGCGACCGTCCACAGGTCAGTCGACGTCGACGCACCGCTGGAGGACGCGTTTCGGATCTTCACTGAGGACATCGGGTCCTGGTGGCCTCCCGAGCACCACGTCCTTCAAGCTGAGCTCGCTGAAATGGTGTTCGAGCCCCGAGTGGGCGGTCATGTCTACGACCGTGGTGTCGACGGCACAGAGTGCCGCTGGGCTCGGGTCCTCGCTTACGACCCGCCCCACCGGGTCGTCTTCAGCTGGGATATCGCCCTCGACTGGCACATCGAGAAGGACACTGAGAAGACTAGCGAGATCGAGGTTCGCTTCACTGCCGTTGGCGAGGGGCGCACGCGAGTGGAGCTGGACCACCGCAAGCTCGACCGTCACGGGCCGGGCTGGGAAACCATGCGAGACGCCGTCGAGTCGGAGGGCGGCTGGCCCCTGGGTCTCACCAGGTTCGCTGATCACGTCAGGTCTGGCGAAACGTCAGGCCCCTCGCACTCTTGACTGCGACATCACCGGAGGTTCTGCTGGCCCGGATGGGCTGATCCCGCCGAGGCCGGTGGAATGTCCTAGCCAGAGCGTCCGACCACCGGCGTTCCCGAGCGGGGTCCGACAGCTGGATCAGCCTTGATCGAGATCCCCAGGTTGTGGTGCTAGAGCCCAGTCGAGCGCCAGGTCGGCAACGTCCTCCCAGCCGGCCTCACCGCAGGTGAAATGGTCGCGGCCGTCGAACAGCTTGAACGCTGTGACCGCCGCGGACTTCTTCGCAGCCTTGCGGTAGTTCTCGCGCTGCACCGCCGCGGGGACGGCATGGTCGTTGCCACCGGCGATGAACAGCAGCGGTGCTCGGTCGTTGTTGGCAAGATTCACGGTCATCGGTGACTTGGCCGTGAAGTTGGCAAAGCCTGCCTGGAACACCATCCGACCCGAGACCGGGATCGCGTAACGCTCGAAATACGGCTTCGACTCTTCCACGGTGAGGTTGTTGGCGAAACCGTAATGCCACTGCTTGTGCGTTACAGGCACCGCACGGTTGCGATTTGCCGGGTTCTTGAGGACGGGGAAGGTCGTCCTGATCTGCGGGAACGGCAACGCCTTGATGCCCTTGACACCCGCTCCATCAATCGACACACCTGCCGATCCGAGGCCGGCGTCGAGAAGCAACTGCACGAAGGCGCCACCGAACGAGTGACCCATGACAATCGGCCTGGAGTCGAGGCCCTTGATGACCTCGGTGAGGTGGTCGACGATCGTCTGGACGCCGAGGCCCCCCAGGGGTGAGGGGTCGTTGCGGATCGCTGCAACGCCGGCCTCGCCCGGCTTGATTCCCGGGTAAGCGGGCGTGACGACCTTGAGGCCGCGCTTCTCATAGCGGGTCACCCAGTGCTCCCACGAAAGAGGAGTCATCCAGAGTCCGTGAATGAGTACGACCGTGTCGGCTATGGCTTCATTTCCCATACGTCGCAGCCTATTGGTGCCCCGTGGGGGTCGCTATGTGCTGCCGATTGATCGGTCCTCCGGTCTGGCCAAACCGCACGATGTCACGCGAGCCCTTCGCGGTCAGCGCCAGCTTGACGAGAACGAACTTCAAGGACTCCTGGCGGACTAGCGCTCCGCGGACAACTCCTGAACCGAAGATGCATTGATGGATCCGGCGGCTCCGCTCGGATCTCTGCTCCGACCAGGACTCATGGTCCGAGTCAAGCGCAATCTCAGCAAACACGAGCCGATTTCCTGCTGGACTTCGCCCGACTCAACGGGTGCCGTACCCGACCCGATGTGCGTGTCTGGCTATTGGCGAGGCGGTTCTGATCGAAGTCCGGACATGAGAAGGTCGAGAAGTCGGCCAACCTGCTCCGGCCGGCCGAGAGCGCTGGTGGACATGAACACGCCGATGAGTGCGGCCACGACGTCGTCGACGAGGACGTCGTCGCGGAGCAGTCCTTGACTCACGCCTGCGGCAAGGAAGTCGTTGATCACCTTTGTGACGCGTGCTCGAGTGTCGGGGGTGGCGATGGTCCCAGCTGCCCACCCTGACCGGAGAGTGCCGAGCAAACCCCGTTTGGTCGTCACGAACTGGGCATATCGGTCCATCCAGATCCGCATCGCGACGTCTGCGGGATGACCCACGAGCAATCCAGAGGCGCTGGCCGTGACGTCATCTAACTCGGAGGCGTAGACAGCATCAACGAGGGCCTCCCGCGTTGGGAAGTGGCGATAGAGGGTCCCGATGCCCACTCCGGCCCTCGCGGCCAAAGTTTCCAACGGCAAGGCCCCGTTGCCGGACGCGAAGGCGTCGCGAGCGACGGTCAAGAGCCGTTCCCGGTTGCGGCGGGCATCGGCTCGGCTACGGGGACCAGGAACTTGGGACAAGAAGCGGAGGTACCTCCGTTATGGATATGCTAATGAAGCGGAGGGTCCTCCACTTACGACGAGTATCACACAGGAGAGCTGAGGAGATGACCATTTCACCCGACGTTGGGCATCCGGGCGGCTCCGCCGAGTTGGCCGGACACCCGGTCTCACGCGTGGGCTTCGGCGCAATGCAGCTCGCCCGCCTCAAGGGTGACGAAGACGGCGCCGTGGCGGTTGTGCAACGAGCGGTGGACCG
>DASPVS010000196.1:0-4252 GCA_035622235.1 Acidimicrobiales bacterium
ACGCGTTCGCCGAGGATGTTGCGCATGATCTCAGACGTTCCGCCCTCGATCGAGTTAGCCCTCGCTCGCAGGAACGTCCACCTCACGTCGCTGTCCACGAAACCCGCTCTCTCGGGTCGCCTCATCTCGTAGTGCGTGGAAAAGAGAGTCCCGTCCATGCCCATGAGGTCGACGCACAACTCGTACATGTCCTTGTTGAGCTCCGCGAACGCCAGTTTGGCGACAGATCCCTCGGGCCCGGGAGTCCCCGCCCTCCGAAGCTCGCGCGCACGCTTGTTGGTGAGACGAGTGACTTCGCCCCGCACCCACATGCGCATCACCCTGTCGCGTTCGACTGCTGTGGGATTTTCCTTGGCGGTGTAAATCTCGAGAACCCTGCTTATCGGGCCGGACCCCCTGGCGGGAACGCCACCTCCGATAGCGACGCGTTCGTTCATGAGCGTCGTCGTCGCGACGCTCCATCCAGCCCCGACGGCGTCGAGCCTGTCCGAATCGGGGATGCGGACGTCTGTGAGAAAGACTTCGTTGAACTCTGCGTCCCCAGTCATCTGCCGCAAGGGCCTGACCTCGACGCCGGGTGCGTGCATGTCGACGATGAAGTAGGTCAACCCACGGTGCTTGGGGACGTTCGGATCCGTGCGCGCGACCAGCATCCCCCACTTCGCCGTATGGGCGAGGGTCGTCCAGACCTTCTGGCCGTTCACCACCCACTCGTCCCCGTCTCTTATGGCACGAGTTGCGAGGCCTGCCACGTCAGAGCCCGCCCCGGGTTCGCTGAAGAGCTGGCACCAGATCTCTTCGCAAGTGAACAACGGTCGAAGCCAACGCTTGCGCTGCTCGTCGGTTCCGTGTGTGAGAACGGTCGGAGCTCCCATGCCGTATCCGATGACGTTTCGTTCGACCTCGTTGGGCGCGCCCGCCTTGGTCATCATCCGTTCCACGACACCTTGTAATTCGGGGGCGAGCCCCGACCCTCCGTAGCCCTCGGGGAACCAGACCCACGCGAGCCCGGCGTCGAACCGAGCGCCCAGGAAGTCCACCGCCGACATGGCCCGGGAATCGTGGTCGGAGAGGAATTCCTCTGTCCGGTGGCGTACGAGCTCTTGCTGGTCAGAAGAGACGACTTCGGTCGTGGCCATGATCAAAGGCTACCGTCCAACGAGTCGGACCCCATGGGCCGGACCCCATGGGCCGGACAGTCGAAGACCTTCAAGGAGGAGAACGTGGAGCGCGCCGAGTTCGAGACGATCATCTACGAAAAGGAGGGGCCTGTCGCCCGCATCGTGCTCAACACCCCCGAGAAGGCCAACGTCCAAACAGCGCGCCAGGTGTGGGATTTCGACGAAGCACTGGCGAGGGCCGCCGCTGACGACGACATCAAAGTGTTGATCGTGAAGGGCAATGGCAAGGGGTTTTGCGCCGGCCACGCCATCGTCAAGCCCGAAGAAATGCCGGAGGTCTATCCGACGACCCGGAGAGCCCCCGAGTACACCTGGAAGCACCACCACTACGACCTGTTCCTCTGGCCTCCGTTGCGTCTCTGGGAATTCCCGAAGATCACGATCGCTCAAGTACACGGATACTGCGTGGGGGGCGGAACCGTGTACGGACTGCTCACCGACCTGACGGTTGCTTCGGAGGACGCCTACTTCCAGATGCCGCTTCCGCAGGGATTCGGTCTTCCGGGGGCACAGACGATGATCGAGCCTTGGGTGATGATGAACCGCAAGCGCGCCGCGGAGTACCTGTTCCTCGCTCCCACGATCGATGCCGAGCAAGCTCTCGAGTGGGGAATGATCAATCGGGTGGTTCCGCTGGCGGACCTCGAGCAGACGACGGAGGAGATGGCCGACACGGTCGCGAAGATGCCGCTCACTACGATCATGGCGACGAAGGCGGGCTTGAAGCGGGCCTGGGAGATGATGGGCATGCGTGTTCACCTGCAGCAATCGACCGATCTGGTCGCGTTCTGCAGCAGCGCTACCGACGTCAAGGCTCTCATGGCGCAGATGGAGGGCCGCCGCCCCCGCCAGGAAGCAGCGACGCGCGCTGACGATGCGAGGGCTTCTCAAGGGGCTTCGCAAGGGGCTTCACAAACGGCTTCCCAAGGCACCTCAAATGTTGACGGCGCGGATACCATGGGCGAACCAGAGAAAGGAGGTGGTCCAACTGAGTAGCAGACAACTTGGGACCCTGGAGGTGGCTGGCCGCTGAGGCGGCTCGCTGGACCACCTGGCGAATACCAGCCAGTTACCCGCCGCCCTTCCTAGCCGGGAATTCGTCCCGTCCGGCGCTGCACGGGAAGACGGTGAGCCTTTCCAGCTTCATCCGGACGTTCGAGGGGCGCCCTTCGCGGGCGCCCCTCGACGCGTCTTCAACGCGATCGGCCCAAACCCCTTGTTCTGACATTCCAGGTGGTCAGCCGGGCGGCGGGAAGTACCGCGCATCCTGCAATCGGCCTGACTTGAGCTCTATCACCCAGAGGCACCCCTTCTGACCAGGGGGTCGCGGCTGTAGCTTCAACCCGGATCGCAAGGACAGGGCCTGGAGGACTTCACCGAGAACCTCCCCATGAGTGCAGACCACAATGTCGCCGGCCACTCTCGAACGACCGAGTCGCTCCACCAAGGCGAGAGCTCTGTCGCCGGCGTCCGGGACCAGGTCAGGGGACGTCTTGGGCTTGAGGTCCAACTTTGCTGCCAGCGGCTCGATCGTCTGCAGACAACGCACGTAGGGGCTCGTCACGATCCTCGAAGGGGCCATCGGCACCACGGTGTCCGCCAACCACTGGGACTGGCGCTTTCCCTTGGTGCTCAGCGGTCGTTCCCGATCAGCGCCCTTCCAACGCACCTTCGATCCGGCGTTGCCGTGACGGACGAGCAGGAGCTGCACGCCAACCATGATGCCTCTCGGCCACCTAGCCCGCCCAAAATCGTGAGGCGCCCGAGGTCGTGACCCGCCCAAAATCGTGAGGTCGCCCGAAATCACGAGCTGCCCGAGATCACGAGGTACGGGCGGCACTCGGAGTCGGGATTACTCGATGTCCGTTGACCCCCGCGAGAGCGCTTCGGTCACTGCGGCACGCGACGCGCTTTGCTGACGTGTTCACTTGATCGTTGTTAAAACATCTGGTGACAGTTTCTAAAACTTCCGGTTATTTCTTGGAATTGATTCGAAGCCGCAAGGCTGGCTGATGTGGTTGGGGGAGGAGACAGCGGTCTAGATTTCAGGTTGGGCCGGGTCGGCGGAATCAGCTGAAGGGGGGGCGGGCCGGAGGGTCCGTCCCCTCCTTCTTTTCAGGTCGGCCAAGGTGCCGTCTCCCGCCGGCGAAACTGCCGTCTCGTACCGTTTAAGTGCGGCGTTCCACGTACAAACTCTGAAGGGCCGTTCCGATCGGCCCGCTCGTGTCCCACAGCTCCGACTGAGCCAGTGCCGTTCCCGGTTCGCCGAGCGTCGTTCGCGCGTCGAGGCCGATCCATTCTCCGACTGGTGGACGGCTGAGATAGACGGTCAGGTCGGGATTCACGAAGGAAAACGTCGAGAAAGGCAGCACAGGCGAGACGCCGTTACCGAAATCGGCGGCGCCCACCACTCGTTGAAGGGGAGTTGGATCCTCCCCGGGTACCACCGGCACACGAAGGCGAATCCAAACGAACGAAGGCCCGAGTTGCCCGAATTCCCCTTTGGCAAAACGGACCTCTGCGCCAGTGTTGTGGTAACCGACATACGTGGAGAGTTGCGACTGCATCGGTGCGGCACTCTCAGGAAGGACGGCCGGCGCCGAACGCGTCGACGCCACGTCGTCGTTCGCAGCGTTGTCATCCGGGTAACCAGCACCTTCAACTTCTGGCGAACCTGCGACACCGTCGTTACCGATGCTCTCGACCATCCGTGCCCGCAGGGCTCGACCAGCCGCCACCTCGCGATCGGACGCGAGAACGCTCACGTCGACGATCTGGATCTTTCGTCCTGGTCGAGTCAGCTTCGCCCGCACCAAAAGAGGAGCGACGGGCACAGGCCTGAGCAGCTCGAGAGAAAAGCGCGTCACCATCATGTCGTGCGTCGGCTCGCACCTTTCGGCCTCCCTCGCCACGAGGGCCGCGACCGGGCCGCCGTGGAGCGCTTCGCGGGACCACGGCCCCAGTGAGAGTTGGGTCGGAAGCCAACTTTCTCCTGCCGGTTCGAAGAGCGACGCGGGGCCGTTCGTCACGGCTCGTCCGGTTCGGATGCACCTTCCGTGGAACGGCTCTCG
>DASPVS010000197.1:0-4029 GCA_035622235.1 Acidimicrobiales bacterium
ACGAGCGCCGCTAGCTCGTCGAGCGATTGCCACTGCAGTTCGCGACCGGCCGTTCGGGCGATGTCTTCGAGGCGTTCGGGGGTCATCGGCTCGGTCTCGCGGGGGCGCTCTCGTGCGAGCTGAGCTGGACGGTTTCGATCCGCTGTCCAGAGTCCGGTGCGCAAGAGCCCGCCGGTAGGGTAAAAGATCGACGCGCGCAGGGAGCTGTTTTCCTCTTCTAGTTGTGAAGCCAGACATTCGGTAACGGTAGAGACCGCTGCCTTGCTGGCTGCGTAAACAGAGGCGGTGGGCAAAGGGGAGATCGGACCGTCGGTCGAGGACGTGTTCACGATGTGTCCAGGCTCGCCCCCGGCCAGCATGCGCGGCACGAAAGCCAATATGCCGTTTACGACTCCCGAAAGATTGACCCCGAAAACCCACCGCCAGTCGTTAGGGGTGGTCGCCCACACCTTCGAGCTGGGAGCTCCCACTCCGGCGTTGTTGCAAAGGACGTGGCAAGAGCCGTGGCGGTTGTAGACCTGTTCCGCCAACCGCTCTACGGATTCCACATCGGAGACGTCCGTCACTACGCCGATCGTGTCTGACGAAACCTGTTGGAGGGTGTTCACCGCTTCGTCCAAGGCTTTCTCTTCGACGTCGGCGATCACGATTCGCATTCCCTCACTCGCGAAAGCCCGTGCCAGCGCCAGCCCGATTCCTCCAGCACCTCCCGTGACTACTGCGACCTTGTCCTTCAGATCCTTCATGACCGTTCCTCGGTTCCTTTTTGAGTTGGACCTTCGGGTGACGACTCTCGTGATTGTCCGGTCGCTCGGATGACTACTCCGCGCGAATCTGCATACGATATGCGAAGTGAGGATGCCCGGATCTGAACGTTCGCGCAATAGGAGGCCTTGATGGGACGGTTTCCGTTCCCAATGCCGTTCGGGTGGTTCAAGGTGGCCATGCCACCAGAAATTCCCGTTGGGTCGATTGTCAGCCGGCACTACTTCGACACCGAGTTGGTGTTGTGGCGCGGTGAAGATAATCGAGTCGTATGCCAAGAGGCTTATTGTCCGCATCTCGGTGCCCATCTCGGTGTCGGAGGCTCCGTCGAGGGGTCATGCGTGCGCTGCCCATTCCATGGATGGGTGTTCGACGCGAGTGGGAGCATCGTCGAGATTCCATATGCACCCAAGCCGAATCGGAAGGCCGCGGTTCGTACATTCCCGACACGTGAGCACGCAGGCGTCGTCTTCGCCTGGTACCACCCGGATGGGATGGACCCCATGTGGGACCTCATGGACGTCCCTGAGTACGACGATCCCGAATACAGCGATTACGAGGTGTATGACTTCACGGTGAAGACTTGCATCCAGGAAATGGCCGAGAACGGTTTCGATCATGCGCATTTTCAGTACGTCCACAACCACCCACGGGTAGGTCATACCGAGAAGGTCGAGTTCGAGGGTTATGACAGGACGGTATTGACGTCACAGGAGTTTCCATCCTCGCGAGGACCGGTGGACGCCCGCATCGACGTTTTCGGCAGGGGCCCTGGCGTTGCCGTCACGCGATATCGCGGGCTGATAGACGCTTCCCTCTTCGGGTGCAGCACGCCGGTCGACGAGGAGACGACACAGCTCACCTTTCTGTTCACTCTCAAGAATCCCGATTCCGACGAGCACATCGGGCGCATCGCTGAGGCGTTCGTCCGGTCCGTGACCTCCGAAGTGCAACAGGACATTCCGATCTGGGAGCACAAGAGGTTCAACGCACGTCCGGCTCTCGCTGCCAGCGAGAAACCCATACTCGACTTCAGGCGTTGGATGGGTCAGTTCTACGTGAACGTCGATGGGCACTCAGAGTGACGGAGCACTCGTCTTCCACCGATATCCCCGACCGGCCCGCGCGCGGAATTGCTGCGGACCAGCCCGAGGATCTCTATTGGGATCCTTTCGACGAGACCCTCAAAGCAGATCCTCACCGCGTGTGGAAGAGGTTGAGAGATGAGGCGCCCGCCTACCGAAACGAGCACCACGACTTCTGGGCATTGAGTCGGTTCGAAGACGTAGAAAGGGCGCATCGCGAGCCAAGGCTCTTCAGCTCGGCACATGGAACGGTTCTCGAGCTGATGTCGGATGAACCCGCGCGTCAGGGCATGATGATCTTTCTCGATCCGCCCGAGCACACGCGACTGCGCCGACTCGTCTCGCGGGCGTTCACACCGAGGCGAGTCGCAGAGCTAGAAGACGAAGTTCGAAGCCTTTGTGTGGCCCTGCTCGACGCACAAAGGGGAAAGTCGCGGTTCGATTACGTCGCTGACTTCGGGGCGCGTTTACCGGCGACGGTAATCGCATCGTTGCTCGGTGTGCCTGCGGAAGATCGCGAGACGGTTCGAGAGCACATCGACCGGATCTTCCACCTCGAGCCCGACGTAGGGATGATGAACGAGGTCTCACTCGACGCGATGGGATGGTTGTTCGAGTACGTCGGTGGCCAACTCGAAGATCGAGCGGTGTGCCCGGTGAACGACATGCTGACCGACCTGGTCCAGGCCGAAATCACCGATGACGACGGCTCGATCAGAAGGCTTTCGCATTCCGAGGCGACCGAGTTCGCGATCCTCCTCGTCAGTGCCGGTACTGAGACGGTCGCGCGCCTGATGGGATGGGCCGGGCTCCTGCTCGCGGGTCATCCTGATCAGCGCGCCGATCTGGCGCGGGAACCGGATCTGATTCCCAATGCCGTCGAAGAGTTGCTCCGGTACGAAGCTCCATCACCGGTGCAGGGAAGATGGCTGACCGAGTCAATCGACCTGCACGGGTGCCGAGTACCGGCCAACTCGAAGATCCTTCTCCTCACAGGCTCAGCTGGACGCGACGAGCGGGCGTTTCCGGAACCTGACAGGTTCGACGTAAGACGCAACTTCGACCTGCACGTGTCCTTCGGCTACGGGATCCATTTCTGCATTGGCGCGGCGCTTGCGAGACTCGAGGGACGCGTCGCTTTGGAGGAGACGTTGAAACGCTTTCCCGAGTGGAGCGTGGACGTCGGCAATGCGGTGCCTCTTCACACGAGCACCGTACGGGGTTACAGCCGCTTGCCCATAGAGGTGTGAGAAACGCCGGCGATCACGGACCACGCTTCACCGCGTCTGACTGCCACTCCCACGAGAAGGGACGTGAGATTCTCTTCGAACCGGTTTCCGAGATCCGACTCTGATAAGGAAATGTCCAACGAGGTTCTGTCACTGATCTTCTTGTCCGATGGAACGGTTTTGCCCGATGGAACGGTTTTGCCCGATGGAACAGTTTTGCCCGATGGAAAAGTTTTGTCCGATGGAACAGCGGTGACTTCAACCGTGAGCCCCGGCTCAGGGGTCTGAGTCGACTCGCGTTCGGATGCCTCTTGTAAGCGGATGTAATCGGCCGCGGCACCCAGAGCGAGTTGACCTACCGCGCTCCAAGCCTCGAACGCTTCGGAAGCCTCGAATCCATGCGCAGTTAGAACTCTCATCATGGACTCGACCACCTCGGAGGTCGCTTCCACGCTGATGGCACCCTTGAGGTACTGAGCGAATACCTCGGGCTCGTCGACGAACGCCCGGCGCGCATAGCGAGCCCACTCCCTCAACCATTCCGACCAGTGTTGACCTTGGTCGGCAGGAGGGCGCATCTGAGCGAGAGAACGCTCGGCGGCGAGTAGCAGAAGCTCCTTACGATTGCGGACGTGGTGGTACAGACCCGGCACGCTGACGCCGAGCTCGTCAGCGACAGCTTTCATGTTTATCCCATCGAGACCCAAACGCAGAACAGCATCAGCGATCGAGGCTCTGTCGATGCGAGCTGGACGTCCGACGGGTCGTGAGACGCTTTTCTCTCTTGCCACTATGTGGTTGTCACCATGCAGTGGAGTCACCGCGAACGCCACCGTGAACGTCCTCGACAAGAGGACCGACCTTGTGGACGATCCCAGCAAGCTTCTCGGTGTCAAACCTATAGAGTGCTGCCGCATTCAAACCGAGCATGCGGCGAGCCTCTTCTTCAG
>DASPVS010000198.1:0-4959 GCA_035622235.1 Acidimicrobiales bacterium
ATCGGGACGTTGATCCAGAAGATCCAATGCCAGCTGATGCCTTGCGTCACGGCCCCGCCGATGATCGGACCCATCGCAACAGCGAGACCAGCCAGGCCCCCATAGATCCCGACGATCATTCCTCGGCGTTCCGCAGGAAAGGCTGTCGTCAGGATGGTGAGGCTGAGCGGCAGCACGACTGCGGCGCCCAGACCCTGCATGGTCCGGGCCGCAATCAGCGCCGACGCATTGGGCGCCAGCGCACACGCAGCGGAGGCAACCGTGAACATGGTGAGCCCGAGGTTGAAGATCTTGCGCCGCCCGAACCGATCGCCCAGTCCAGCGGCGGTGATGATGCCCGCTGCGAAGGCGATCCCGTACGCGTTCAGCGTCCACTGCAGCGTCGCGAGGCTGGCATGAAGGTCTCGCTGCATGCGTGGCAACGCCGTGATGACGACCACGGAGTCGAGGACCACCGTGAAGTAAGCGGTTGAGGTCAGGGCGAGAATCCATCCCAGGTGCCGACGACCGGTGGTCAGCTGTTCAGGTGATTGGCTCATTTGGTATCTCCTTCGGCAGGCGAGAAGCGATCAGCGAAGAGTGGTTCGTTCGGCCGCCTCGCACGTGTCTGGGCCTCAGGTGGGGATGGCGCCGATTTGCTGCATCATGTTGAGGCTGTCGAATTGCGTCCAGATGTCGGTAACGCGACCGTCTTCGAGGTGGTAGAAGTTCATGCCCTCGATCCTGATCGTTTGACCGGCGGGTGCGATCCCCATGAACTCCTGCTGGAGCGAACCGGTCAAGACCCACCGGGTGGCGAC
Organism: Acidimicrobiales bacterium; assembly: GCA_035622235.1. GTDB lineage: Bacteria > Actinomycetota > Acidimicrobiia > Acidimicrobiales > UBA8190 > DASPVS01. Next base: position 801 of record DASPVS010000198.1, read on the forward strand.
CGTGTCGCCGTTGGCCACGATGTCCACGAGATCCTCCGCGAGGTCGGGAAAGGCCTTGCAGAAGAAGGCGACCTTCTCCTTGAAGTCGGCCAGGGTCGACTCGTGGTCGAGCGCTGGATTGTGGTCGATCAGATCGGGGTCGGCGAGCTCGTCGATTGTCGCCAGGTCGCCCCTACGAAACCCGAGCTCGAATCGCTTGACGACCTCGCTGCTGTCGCTCGCGTCATACATGACCTCTCCTCCAACCCAGGAGTGCGGCCCTGATGGATCCGCGCCTCGCTCATACGGACACCGACGCACGAGAAAATTGGTCGGTCCTGGGCGGCCAATTTCCGGAGCGGACGGTGTCTGTACTGAAGTGGGAGCGGAAGGAGCCCTACGGCGAGGTGAGACGGGGATGCGGCCGTGAACGACCAGCTACTCAACCGGGCCCAGTCGGGGGACCAACAGGCGTTTGCCCAGCTCACGGGCCAGTACCGCCGGGAGCTACAGGTGCACTGCTACCGGATCCTGGGGTCGGTGCAGGACGCCGAGGACGCCCTGCAGCAGACCCTGCTCGGCGCATGGCAATCCCTCGGCGGCTTCGAGGAACGAGCCTCCGTGCGGACATGGCTCTACCGCATCGCCACGAATCGCTGCCTGAACATGCTGCGCGCCAGTAGTCGACGACCCCAGCCCGATGGCATCAGGTTCGACGTGCCGCTCCCGGAGCCGACTCGAGTTGGAGAAGTCGTCTGGCTCGAGCCGTACCCGGACCTGCTGCTCGAGGGACTGCCCGATGACAGCCCGGGTCCTGAGGTCAAGTACGAGGCGAGAGAGTCGGTGTCGCTGGCCTTCGTGGCGGCTCTCCAGCTGCTCTCCCCCCGTCAACGAGTCGCACTGGTACTTCGAGATGTCCTTGGATTCAGAGCGAACGAGGTATCCGAGATGATTGGCGCGACTGAGTCGGCTGTGGAGAATGCTCTCAAGCGCGCCCGCGTGGCGGTGCAGGCCGGCCTCGAAGACCCCGCTCATCACGAGCCTCCACCGGCTCCGGAGTCACCCGTGGAGCAGGAGATCGTCCGACGCCTCACCGAGGCGTTCGAGGTCGGCGATGTCGAGAAGCTTGTCCAACTCCTGGCGGAGGACGTGCGGGTCACGATGCCGCCGATGCCATTGGAATACCGGGGTCGCGAGCCGGCGGCGCGCTTCTTCAGCATCGTGTCGTTCCGCCCCGGACGGCGGATTCGGATCGTCGAGGCCAGAGCGAACGGGCAGCCCGCCGTTGCTGCGTACGTTCGTGATCCGCAAACCGGTCTGTTTCACGCAAACGGAGTCGTGGTCCTGACCCTCTCCGGCCGCTTCATCTCGGCCTTGACCGGATTCGACAAGAGCGTGCTTCCCGCGTTCGGGCTCCCGAGAGTCTTGTCGTCATGATGTGCACGCCCAGGACGAGGTCCGCCAGTATCAACGGGTCTGGTATGACCACGCTTCCTCGGTGGCCGGGCCTGCACGACAAAGCCCGAGACCGGGCATTTCACCTCTCACAGGAGGGAGACCGATGACCGGACACAGAGTCGGAACGCGTGATGAATGGCTTGCAGCCAGGCTGGAGCTCCTGGAGGCCGAGAAGGCGCACACTCGGCGTGGCGACGAACTCGCCCACCAGCGCCAAGACCTTCCCTGGGTCAGGTTGGACAAGGAGTATGTCTTCCAGACCGACGAAGGAGGCGCGTCTCTGATCGACCTCTTTCGCGGACGCTCGCAACTCCTCGTCTATCACTTCATGTTCGGGCCCGACTTCACCGGCGGCTGTCTCTCGTGCTCAGCGATCGCCGACGGCTTCAACGGGTTCGCTGTTCACCTCGCCAACCACGACGTGATGCTCTGGGCCGTCTCACGCGCCCCGCTCGAAAGGCTCCAGGCGTACAAGGGACGGATGGGCTGGAGCTTCCCGTGGGCCTCGTCGCTGGACGGCGACTTCAACTTCGACCTCGACGTGTCGCTCACCGAGGAGCAACAGCGGACAGGCGGTGCCGAATACAACTGGCGCGACCTGCCGCCACAGCCGCCCGAGCAGGCGCCGAGCGAGGGACCGGTGGCCGCATGGGCCGCCACGACCGGGACCGACTGGCCTACCTACAGCCGCGAGCGACCAGGAATGAGCGCCTTCGCGGTCGAAGACGGAGTCGTGTATCACACCTATTCCGCGTACGCCCGCGGTCTCGACGCCCTGTGGGGCATGTACCAGTGGCTCGACCGGGCACCACTCGGGCGCAACGAGAGCGGCTCAGCAGATGGCGCCCTCCAGTTCTACCGACGCCATGACGAGTACACGGACCCCGAGCCCGATTAGAGCCTGCCGGGTGAGCCGCAAGCATGCGCTCCGAAAGGCGACATCAAGGACCAGAAGGCGAACGGCGCTCGGCCGGCCGGTTCGTGCGCGCTCGCTCGTGGGCTTCGGCGGTCGAGCGGGCGACCTCCTCCGCCACCGTCTCTTCGGCAGAATGCCCCCAGAAGCCCCGCGGCGCCACGAGGAAATCCATCAATTCCTGCATTCTGGTCCCGTACGAGCTCCTGAGGGTCTTGAGACGGTCCCAGGCTTCCCCCTTCTCCCGCAGCGGCAGGCCGAGGCCTGCCAGGACGTCCCACGCGAGGTCGAAATTGGCCAACGTGAGCCAGTCCTCGGGCGTTCCACCGCGGACATGCAAGCGGTCCGCGATCTCGACCACCGCTCGACGACCTCGCCGGTAGCAGAAGTAGGGCTCACGCTGGTCGGCCCCGTCCACGCAGGCACACGTGAGCGTCGCCGCATCAGTGACGACACCGAGGGCGGTGATCCATGACTGACCTCGATGTTGTGAGCGGAACAACGCCAGCATGGGGTACGACACATGGCTCTCCAGGACTTCAGCGATCCACATCTCCCACTCGTCGAAGAAGCGATAGAGGAGCTCGAGGTCACCGTCGCCCCTGTGCACCGCGATCACCCGAACCGGGGTGATCCGGGTGCCGAGCGGGTCGTCGAGCGTGAGGAGACGGGCCTCGCGCTTGCTGTACGCGCCGTACAGGGCCGGGAGATAGGAGATCAGCAGGGCGATCGTTCCCAGGCCGGTCAGCGTCTCTACAAGCGACAGCGTCCGCTCCGCAGGCCCATGAGCCGTACCGAACGCGGGGGTGAGGAGTGACGTCCCTGCGTAGTACAGAATCGTCTCGAAACCGGTCGTCCCGAGGACCCGAAAGCCGATCCCCCAGTACACCAGCGCCCAGCCCAACATGAGGCCCGCCAGCCACAGCACGAGAAGCCCCAGAAGCGAGACCGCGGGGTAGAGGTTCAGGGCCGCCTCGCCCACGTCGGAGGGCAGTCGGCCCGACAACGATCTCACCATGCGCCAGGTGCCCGCGTACCAGATGCGGGTGGGCCGCCACGGGGCACTGCGACCTTGCGTCACGATCAGAGTTCCGATGGCGTCACTCAGCACGATCAGGATGAGGAGCGCTCCGGCGAGGCCCGCCAGGACGTGGAGAGCATCAGACATCTCGGGCCCTCCCTGTAGGACGCCCGCTCACCGCGGTCCCGTGGCCGGGTGTTCGATCTCCGCTCCGGTTCTCGACGCCCAATAGTTCGCCCAATTGCACATCGCCTTCGTCAGCTCTCGCAGCCGCTTGGCCTCACCGGGCTCGATCGTGTACACGACCTTCGGCGGGACCTCGTGGTGAACGGTCCTGATCACGATGCCGTCCTGCTCCATCTCCCGAAGCTGTTGGGTCAGCATCTTCTGGGTGATCCCCGGAACGAGACGACGCAGCTCACCATTCCGTTGGGGTCCGGACAGCAGGTGGTACAGAAGGACCAGCTTCCACTTGCCGCCGAGAACGGCGACCGGGATCTCGATGGGGCAGTTGAACTTCTCGAATCCCTGAGCGGCATCCTTCCTGCTCACGGTCATCTCCTTCATGGTTACCAAAAGGTGCGTACTTGTTCTCTGGATCTGAACAGGTTCTGCTATCGGTCGACGGAAGTCAACGTCGGGCCACGCTCTGCTGCGTCGTTCAACACCGAGACTGATGGAGCATCGGGCGGGGACGATCGGCGCCGGCTTCGAGCACACGTGGTCGTGCTCATTCGCACGACAAGGCGCGGCTCACCAGGGACGAGATCCAGTCGATGTCGTAACCG
>DASPVS010000199.1:0-2713 GCA_035622235.1 Acidimicrobiales bacterium
GCTGGCGGGGACGGCGACGTGCTCAGGACATCCCATCCACTTGTACCCGAGCTCGTCGGCCGCGCACGCGACCTCGGCTATCTCTGCTATCCCTCCTTCGCGTTCCCACGCCGGAGGGTCGAATCTCGGATTCAAGTTGACAACCGGAGTCACGATCCCGAGGTGCATGTGCGACATCATGCACCGATGCTGGATCCGGCGTCGGTTCCGATGCCGGGTCCGATGCCAGATCCGACGTCGGTTCCGATGCTGGACCCGACGTCGGTTCCGAACCGATGCACTGCTCGACTCCGCTCTTCGCGACGGCTAGCTGCGACCATGTCAACATGATCCGGATGCGCAAGGAGGTCCTCGCAGGTTTCTTCTCGTTCACCGAGGTGACCGACCCGAAAGAGCACTTCGCGTACAACGAGTGGCACCAGCTCGATCACCTCCCCGAGCAGATCCCGCTCGAGGGGATCGTCTTTGGGCAACGCTGGGTCCGGAGCCCGGAGTGCCGGATGGCTCAACTGGGTGCAGCAGACCTGCTCGACCCTGTGCACTACATGACGCTGTATCTGATGACGGGTCCCATCCTCGAGACTTTGGAGGATTTTAAGGATCTGGGCCGCGAGTTGCGCGAGGTCGGTCGTTTTCATGAACACCGCAACGCGCGTTTGTCGGGTCCGTTCGAGACGGTTGACTCGAGAGCTGCACCGCGCGTCCTTGTTTCACCGGACGCGATCCCTTACCGACCGAATCTGGGCGTGTACGTAATCGTCGAGAGGACCTCCTCGAGGGAACCGTTTCCGGCCGTGGACAACGTCCTCTCTGTGCCGGGAGTCGCAGGGGTGTGGACTTTCGTAGGTTCAGACGCCCTGGCAGGCGAGCGCTGGAGCCCAGGACCGCACCGAGTCAGCGTCGCCTACCTCGACGACGAACCGTGCAAAACGGCGGAGTCACTGAACCCGGTTGTCGAACAAGGATTGAAAGCGGGCGCTCCAAGCGAGCTGGAGCTGGCGGGACCGTTCGAGACCATCACGCCCTGGAAGTGGGACTGGTTCGAGCGGCCCTGAGCGGCCAGAAATGCCTGAGGCACGGGCCTCAGTCGCGGACGTGCATTCGGCGCGCCTCGGCCACTGCTTCGGAGCCTGGGCCACCGGAGCTCTGCTCCTCGGGACGGTAGGACTCACCGAGCAGAGCCGAGAGCGAAGCGCCGACCGAGCTGCAAAGAGCGTCTGCGTCGTAACCGCCCTCGAGAACGAGAACGAGGCGCCCGGACCGAGGTGCGTAACTCCTGGCGCGCAACGCGAGGTCGGCGAAATCGGCCGAAGTGAGTCGCAAGTTGGCGAGTGGGTCGTCGCGATGGGCATCGAAACCAGCAGAGACGAGCACCCAAGTCGGGACGAAGCTGTCTACGACCGGCGCGATCACCTCGTCGAACGCGCTACGGAAGGTGTCACCCCCGGCGCCCGGAGGTAAAGGCACGTTCACCGTCAGGCCGGGCGCGTCGGGCCCTCCGGTCTCGGTCACATGTCCGCTGCCGGGATATAGGGGTGACTGATGAGTCGAGACATACAACACCCTTGGGTCGTCCCAGAAGATGTCCTGGGTTCCGTTTCCGTGATGGACGTCCCAGTCGAGAACGAGCACGCGCTCGCCGCGTTCTGCGAGGGCTGCGGCGGCCACCGCGATGTTGTTCATCAAGCAGAACCCCATGGGACGATCCGAGGTCGCGTGGTGACCCGGTGGACGAACGCCGACGAACGCTACGTCTCCCATGCCGTTCTCCAGCGCGTCCACCGCCGCGAGAGTCGCGCCCGCGGCCAGAAGCGCTGTGTCCCACGAGCCGGCGACCGCCGAGGTGTCGGCGTCGAGCGCGCCACCCCCGGCCTCACAGAATTCTTTGAGCGCCCGGATCAGCTCGGGCTTGTGCGCCCGTGAAAGTTCGTCGACGGTTGCCCTTCGCGGCTCGACCCTCACGACTGCGTCGCGCAGGTCGGCCGCGTCGATGCCGGCGAGCGCGGCCGGCAGCCTGCCCGGGTGCTCAGGGTGTCCGCGACCGGTGTCGTGGCGGTCGAGGTCGGCGTTATCGGCGAGCACCAACTCCACGTCCCCACCATACGGCGGCACACCGCGGGCAAAGCGGCCAGTGCTCGTAGTCCGCCACGCCCGCAGGGCAGTCGATATATGACCGATGGCCCCGGCGCGAAGATGGGACATGAGCGTCGTGAGGTCCCTGCTCGAAGCACGCCTGCAAGCCGCTTTCGACTCGGTGGAGCAAGGTGCGGACCCCGTCTTGAGGCAGTCGGAGCACGCCGACTTCCAGGCCAACGGCGCACTCGCACTCGCGAAGCGCCTAGGGGCAAACCCACGCGAAATGGCCGAACGAATCCTTGCGAGCGCCGACCTCGGCGACGTTTGCGAAAGAGTGGACGTGAGCGGGCCCGGCTTCATCAACCTCACGCTTGACGATTCGTTCATCTCTCGCGAGGTCGCGATCGTCTCCTCTGATGTCCGGTTGGGAGTCTTTCCAGCAGATCAGCCGACGACCGTCGTGGTCGACTACTCAGGCCCGAACGTGGCGAAAGAGATGCACGTCGGGCACCTGAGAGGGACGATCATCGGCGACGCGCTGTGTCGCGTGCTCGATTTCGTGGGCCACAACGTGATCCGTGAGAACCACGTGGGCGACTGGGGGACGCCGTTCGGGATGCTCATCGAGCATCTCCTC
>DASPVS010000200.1:0-2216 GCA_035622235.1 Acidimicrobiales bacterium
CTGCGTCTCGCGCAGCGCGCAGCCATAGCTCCTCTTCCAAGAGAAAGAGCAACCTGGTCTGCTCGGTGGGCGAGACGATCACCTTCGTCGCGACTGCCCGAAGACGCTCCTCCAGCGAGGCTGCGAGCTCGAGCTCCGAAAGGACGACGGTCGCGAGCGAATGCTTCCACTCGTCCATTAGGGCTAGGAGCAGTCCTTGTTTCGAACCGAACTGGGCGTAGACGGCGCCAGACGTCCTGCCAGCCGCCTCCGCTACGGAGTCGACGGAAACCGCATCGACTCCGTGAGTGGCGAAGTGCGTCGCTGCCGCGGAAAGAAGCCTCCTCCTCGTCTCTGCCTTGCGGATCTCTTGTCGCCTTGGGGGTTCTCGCTTCGGGGGTTCTCGCTTCGGGGGTTCTCGCCTCGAGGGTTGACGCGTCGACGACCCGCGCGATGAGTCGGTCGGTCTCGAATACCGTTCGTCTAATGGTGTTAATTCGGTCACAGCGGTGCGGCGTCCTCGAAGTCCTGAATTACCGGTTCGGGATGGAAGGTTCCGGCACTTACATAGGAAACGCTATTTAATTTCGCCCCGGTTCCACAAGGAGCCCAATCGGTAGCTCCACCTTTCTCCAAAGCGGCCGAAGCTCTCCAAAGCGGCCGAAGCTCTCCAAAGCGGTCGAAGCGCTGCCCTGAACAGGAACGGAAGCTTCGCCGCAGTTAGCGTCCTCGTCGATGCTGGCCGGTTCCTTCCGCCTGTCGGGCCAGAACGATTCGCCGATCGTGTCTGGTCAGAACGATTCGCCGATCGTGTCGGGTCACAAGAGGCGTCTCGACGTCGCCCGGCTGGTCATGCAAGTCGGCGCGGCGGCAGTCGTCGGCGGATCGTTGCTGGTTTCGTGTTCGACGGGTGGATCCCAGGCACAAATTGGTCCCGGCATCGGTGGGCTCTCGTGGTTGCACGTTTCGGTTCCGCCGCCGAGCGACCCGAATCGAACGCCGTATCTGGCCGACTCGAACGGTCGCGAGGTCATTCTCCGAGGCGTTGCCGCCGTGGGGATGCAGGATGTCGCCTACCCCGAATCGAACGGCGGGCCCGCGATCTTCCCGGTCGACCCCGCGGCATACGAAGGCACATGCCCTGAGGCGTCACCGCTCATCCCTCAACCGCCGCTTTGCGAAGTGCAGGCTTCTAAGTCTGCATTCGAGCAGTCGACGGGCCCAGGAAGCGGCGACGATTTCGCCCAGATGAGGGAGCTCGGGTTCAACGTGGTTCGCCTCGTCCTCAACTGGAGCCAACTGGAGCCTCGTCCCGGTGACTACGACCCGACGTACCTGGATCGAGTGGCGCAAGTCGTGTCATGGGCAGGCCAGCAGGGGATCTACGTCATCCTCGACATGCACCAGGACCAATACTCCCGCTTCATCCTTCCTGGAAATCCGGCCGGGCTCCCGAAGGGCTGCTCGCCCTCGGGCGGTCAAGACGGGGCGCCGCGCTGGGCCGTTTTCACCGAAGGAAAGCCGGCTTGCGCACTATTGGGACAGCAGGCGCTCAACCCTGCTTCCTCAGCGGCGTTCTACGAGTTCTGGAACAACAAGACGGTCGATGCGCCACCGGGGGAAGCGCCCGGGCGCGGCCTCCAAGACCACTACATCGGCGCGCTCGCTGCTCTTGCCAACCGCTTCGAGGACGATCCGACGGTTCTCGGCTACGAGATCATGAACGAGCCGCAGCCTGGTTCCCTCGCACCGATACCGATTCCCAACCTGTACCAGGCATCGGCGCAGGATCTATACCCCTTCTACCGCCGTACGATCGAGGCGCTCACGGGCGTGCGCGACGGGCTTCCGACCTGCGCCGACTCGTCGGAAGCAATGTCGGGTAAATGCGCGTACCCGGCTCTCGCGCATGTGGATCGACAGCAGATCTTCTACGAGCCTTTTGCGTACCGGAACCTGGTCGACTTCTCGATACAGGTGAGCGCCCCGTTCTCTTCGTACCCGAACCTCGTCTACGCCCCACACATATACACGCACGCGTTCACAGCGGACGTGGAGGTGCTCGGTTACACACCGGAGAACAGTCCCTACCCGCCGAGCTACGAGTTCGGTTATCAAACCGCCGAGGCCGAGGCGCAGGACATGAACTCCGCTTTGTTCGTGACCGAGTTCGTCGACAACGCGGGGTCCGACTCCGAGGTGCTCGCCGGAGAGTTGTCGGCCCAGCAGGCGACCCA
>DASPVS010000201.1:0-4150 GCA_035622235.1 Acidimicrobiales bacterium
TCGGGGTCACCCGCGATTGCCCGGCACACCTCACGACCCATACGCCCCCCCGCCCCGAGAACGCCTACGCGAAGCATGCACAAACCCTAAGGGATCAGGGTCTCGGTCTCGGTCAGGGTCTCGGTCTCGGTCAGGATCTCAGTCTCGACAAGCGTCAATCGAAGTCGAAGTCGGACTCGTCGAAAGGGCCCACCACGGAAAGAACTCGCGGTTCTTCCGCGACTTTGCGCGCTACGGCTGCGACATCGGCCAGGGTCACCCCGTTCACTTTGCCGATCAGCTCGTCGACCTCGAGAACGCGGTCGTGGAGCAACAAGCTCGACCCGATCCGACTCATCCTTGCACCGGAATCTTCAAGAGAGAGGAGGGTCTCGGCTCGCAGGTGGCCCTTCGCAACAGCGAGCTCGCGCTCTGTGATCCCGTTCTCACCGAGTCGGTCGAGCTCCGACGAGACGAGCCCGAGCACCTCGGCGACGTGTTCGGGACTCGTCCCCACCGAAACGGACAGCGTTCCGAGCTCGTGGTACTGCATTCGATCCGACCAGATCGAATACGCGAGGCCTCGTCGCTCGCGCACCTCTTGGAAAAGGCGGCTCGAGATGCCTCCGCCGAGAGCGTGGTTGAGGACCGCCAAGGGCCACCGCTCTTCGGAATGACGTCCGGGCGTTCGCATTCCCAGAACGACATGAGCTTGTTCCGTAGGGCGGCGGCTCACGACGAGCGATTTCGGTGGGAGATCGGGCGGCTCCCTGCTCGGAGCGGCTCCCCCTCCCCGAGAATCGAGCCGGCGCTCGACCTCTGCTTCGAGCCAGTCCGAGTCGAAGACCCCAGCAGCGGACACCACGAGGTTCTCCGCGCGGTAGTGCGAATCGAAGAAACTGCGGATCTCCTCCACGTCGATCGCCTCGACGCTTTTCGCGGTGCCGAGCACGTCACGACCAAGGGGGTGACCCGGGAACAACGCTGCGGTGCACTGCTCAGCCGCCTGGTCGGCGGGCTCGTCGGCATGCATCAAGATCTCGTCGAGGATCACCTGCCGTTCCGCTTCGACCTCGGTACTCCGCAGCGCGGGATCGGTCATGATCGACGTAAGCACGTCGAGCCCGAGCTGGAGGTCTTCGGGCAGCAACCGAACGTAGAAAGCGGTGTACTCCTTAGTCGTGAACGCGTTCATGTCGCCGCCGACTTCGTCGACGGCCTCCGCTATTTGAGCCGCCGTCCAAGCAGGCGTCCCTTTGAAGAGCAAGTGCTCGAGAAAGTGTGACGCGCCTGCGCGTTTGTCGTCCTCGTCACGTGAGCCGGTCCCCACCCACACGCCTATGGTGACCGACCTGGCGTCTGCCATAGGTTCGGTGACCAGGCGCAAGCCGCAACGAAGTCGTTTGGCGCTGATCAACCGACCGCCTCTGTCGGAAGACACAGGGCGGGGCGGATGCAGCGGTTCACCGGCGGCGAGGGCGACGTTGGCGCCGGTCCCCCGATCGATCGCGGTCACTCCCTGGTGCAGGCCCCGGGCCGAGAGGTCCGAGATCTCTCGCCAACTCCTCTTCGAAAGAGGCCTCGAAGGAAGCGACGGGCCCGGCGACCGACGAGCCGGAGATCTCGCTTCCCCTCGAGTTTTCGCGTCTGGTCGCGCCAGAGCCCTGAGCGGAGGTTTGACCGGAGCCTTGCGACGCCCCGTCTGCGACGGTGACAGCAGCATCACCGGCGAGCGAGAGTGACACCTTTCCCTGTGGGTCGATGTCGTCCACTTTCACCTCGATCTCCTGACCGAGCGACAGAACATCCTCGACTTTGTCGACGCGCCGGCCTCCGCCGACCTTGGATATGTGCAGCAAGCCGTCTCTACCAGGCAGGATGTTCACGAATGCGCCGAACTTGGTGATGTTCACGACTTTCCCTAGGTACGTGGCACCGACTTCGGCCTCGGGGGGCTCGACGATGAGGAAGATCCGGCGTCGGGCTTCCTCCACCGCTGCCCCGTCCTTGGCGCCGATGGTCACGAGGCCGTGCATCCCGTCGTCGTCGACCGTGATGTCCGCTCCTGTCTCCGCCTGCAAGGTGTTTATGACCTTCCCCTTGGGGCCGATGACCTCACCGATTCGATCCACCGGTATCTGGAACGAGACGATCTTGGGAGCGTTGTCGCTCACGACTTCGCGCGGGTTCGCGATGGCCGCAGCCATCACGTCGAGGATCTTGAGCCTCGCGTCCTTCGCCTGGTCGAGCGCACGAGCGAGAACGTCTGCGGGAAGACCGTCGATCTTGGTGTCGAGTTGCAGCGCGGTCACGGCGTCCCGGGTCCCGGCGACTTTGAAGTCCATGTCACCGAAAGCGTCTTCGGCTCCCAAGATGTCGGTGAGAGTCACGTACTCGCCGTCGTCGTGGACGAGTCCCATCGCGATCCCGGCCACGGGCGCCTTGATCGGCACGCCGGCATCCATGAGCGAGAGCGTTGATCCGCAAACCGATGCCATTGACGTCGACCCGTTCGACGAGAGAACTTCTGAGACGAGACGAAGCGTGTAGGGAAACTCCTCTTCAGACGGAACGACCGGAAGAAGGGCCCTCTCCGCCAGAAGTCCATGGCCGATCTCGCGTCGCTTTGGACCGCGCATGAACCCGGTCTCGCCTGTCGAGAAGGGCGGAAAGTTGTAATGGTGCATGTAACGCTTTGTCTCTTCGACCCCGATCGTGTCGAGCAACTGTTTCATCCGTGGCATTCCGAGGGTTGTGATGTTCAGGACCTGGGTCTCTCCACGCTGGAAAAGGCCCGAGCCGTGCACGCCCGGGAGGATCCCGACTTCCGCGGAGAGCGGCCGTATGTCCGCTGTGCTCCTGCCGTCGATGCGAATCCCCTCTTCGACGATCCTGCGGCGCACGAGTTTTTTGGTGAGTGCTCGAACAGCGGGCTTGATCTGGCGCTCTCGATCCGGGAACTCCTCGGCAAGCTCGAGCACGATTGCTTCGGTCGCCTGCTCGATGGCGGCATTGCGTTCCGATTTGGATGTCACCGCGTTCGCCTTGGCGAGAGACTCGGACCCGACGGCGACGACGCGTTCATAGACGTCTTCGTCGTAGTCCGAGAAGAGCTCGAAAGGAATTGTGGGCTTCGTCGGAGCTGACTCGACGAGACGAAGTTGGAGCTGGATCGAGTCCCTTATCCACGTCTTTGCCGCATCTAGCCCCGACGCTAGGACCTCTTCTGTCACCTTGGGTGTGCCCGACTCGTAAAGCGCCCAAGAATCGGCGACACCTCCGGCTTCCACCATCATGATCGCGATCTCCGAGTCCGGCGCGTCGGAAAGCGCTCTGCCGGCGACGACAAGCTCGAACACAGACTCGTCACCTTGCTGATACGTCGCGTGCGGGATCCATTCCCCCTCAGCGGACCATGCGATACGGACGGCGCCGACAGGCCCGTCGAAGGGAATTCCGGAAACCATCAACGCCGCCGAAGCGGTGTTGATCGCTAGCACGTCGTGCGGATTCACGAGGTCTGCACTGAGGATCGTTCCCACTACGTGCACCTCGTTGCGAAATCCCTTGGGGAACGAGGGCCGAAGAGGCCTGTCGATCAAGCGGTCGGTGAGGATCGCCTGATCTGTGGCGCGACCCTCACGCCGAAAGAACGAGCCAGGAATCTTGCCCGCTGCGTACATGCGCTCTTCGACGTCCACGGTCAGGGGAAAGAAATCAGTTCCCTCGCGTACGTGCCGTGCGGCTGTCGCGGTCACGAGCACGACCGTGTCACCGATCCTGCCGAGCACAGCGCCATCGGCCTGCTCGGCGAGCTTGCCGGTCTCGAACGAAAGAGTTGTGTCAGTTCCTTGGATAGGCCCTGACACGGAAATGGCGTCCGCCATGGTCTCCTCACTTCCTCGAGGACACCTCGCCTTTGTCAGTTCCCAGTGGTCGACCACCTCCCTGCGACTTTCGCCGCTTCACCTTCGTCGTCGTAACGAGAAAGCGGCCCGGCAGGTGGCCGGCAACTGGCAGCTGAGCTTCGGCCAGATGCCCGTTCTACTGAGTTGTCTTCCGGGCGGCCTCAGCGCCCCATCTCACAGGGGCGGTCGAACCGCCCGTCCGGGGGGACCTTCCCTGCCCGGGTTGGTTCCGTCTGTCGAGGGAACCCGACCGCCGCTACCGG
>DASPVS010000202.1:0-6415 GCA_035622235.1 Acidimicrobiales bacterium
AAACCGCCATTTACCTTCTCACCGAATGGCTCGAATGGCGACGAGCGACGACCACTCCGAGACAATCTGGCGCCTTGACGGGTTCCCTTCGGCTGCCCTTGGCAGAGTCCCTCCTCCTCATGGTGTCCACCGGTACGGGCATTCGATCGGGCACATGAGGCTGAACCTGCGGGAGGGCGGCACCTGTGGGAAGGGCACCCGGCTGCAGTTGCCAATTCTCCGTCGTCGGCGCCGGGCGAGGAACCAAAAGTTCACCTCGTCGAAAACTCGTTGCAAGGGGTGGTAGTCCGACCACACGGCGTCACCGTACCGATGACCGCAGAGGATCGCCCGTCCCTTTCCGCGTCGTCCCATTGCTGACTCGCATCAGTCCATGCCGATGCGATCGCCCCTCCCACCCCACGGCCGCGACCGGAAAAGTCCTTTTCGAACAGAGCACGATGCATGCGACTTGGAGTACGGTCTTGAGTTACCAAGTGTCGGACGCGGTACCGGTTCGGCGGGTGGGTTGCGGGGACCCGTGGCGGCTCTGCGTCATCGCTGGCCCCACTCGCGACCTGCGCGGGCGACTCGGACGCAGTGTTGGGAGGGCAGGTGGCGACCCTGTGAACGGTGGGTTGAAGCTGACGACGGCGGGCTCGGTGGGCTCGACAAAAGGCGAAGGTGGAAATGAGGCCACGTTGCCTCGCCTGAAGCCGGCTGTCTCCCCTCAACGGCGCCGAATTGCCCGCGAGGTGAGCGATCCGACGGTGAGCATCGTCATTCCTGCCAAGAACGAAGAACGCAACCTCCCCCTGGTCCTACCCGCACTGCCCGACGGGCTTCACGAGGTGATCCTGGTGGACGGCAACTCCACGGACAACACCGTCCAGGTCGCGCAGGAGCTGTGCCCGGAGATCATCGTCATCGGACAGACCCGAAAGGGAAAGGGAAATGCCCTGGCGTGCGGTTTCGCTGCGTCAACCGGCGATTTCATCGTCATGCTGGATGCCGACGGGTCAACTGATCCTGCGGAGATCCCCAGGTTCGTCGATGCGCTCAAACACGGCGCCGACTTCGCGAAGGGCTCTCGCTTCATGGCAGGCGCCGGCAGCAGCGATATCAGTCGCCTTCGTCAACGAGGCAACTGGGGACTGAGCAAGATCGTGAACCTGCTGTACGGGACCCGATACACGGATCTGTGTTACGGCTACAACGCCTTTCGACGTGGGTGTCTCACAGCCATCAACCTTGATCCTTCGGTCACCGAGTACGACGATCCAAACGTGATGCAGTGGGGAGACGGCTTCGAGGTGGAGACACTCATCAATCTTCGCGTGGCTAAGGCGGGTTTGCGGGTCTTCGAGGTTCCGAGCTTTGAGCGGAACCGTTACTTCGGATCCAGCAACCTGAACGCGTTGTCAGACGGTCTCAGGGTGCTCCGAACCATCCACACCGAGCTCAAGAGAGGAAGCAGGCGTTTGGCGGTTGAGGGCCAGGCGGTTTCCCGAAGCGCTGGAGAAATGTGGTCGGTGCTGTCAACGGTCGAGGATGAAGCCATCTAGACGCACAGTTGGTTGCGCGACCTGAGACAATCCTGAACATGCGGGGCTACCTCACCGCCGGAGGTCTCGCTGCCGATTTCCCGATTCGCGGTTCCGCCACATCATCCGGGGTTCCGAGGAGCGAATTCGAATTGAGTCGTGCATGACCGGGACATCAACCTACGACATCTCATCCATGGGAATCACGGGGCGAGTGTCTCCCGCCATCGCCGTCGGGCGAGATGGGGCATTCCAGCTGACTGACAGCACCTGGCGGGTCCTGTCTCGCGATGCCGAGAGCGGACTGTCGTGCGGGCTGTTGGCGAGCCGCCTGTCGGTGGAGCCCGTGGATCGACGCAGTTGTCGTGTAGCGATCGAAGGTCTCGGCGGCCTCGAGTTGAGCTGTTCAATCGTGCTCATGGCTCCGGCAAGACGGGTAAAGCTCGACCTCGAGGAACGATTGGTCTCCCTCGAGCGCTCACGCCAGGTCGCACTGGCGATCGTCGCCGGTGAGTGGTGGCGGAGCAGGCAGGTCTTCGATGATCTCGATTGGTCTCGGCGACGATCGATCGCAGGAGTCCGCTATCGGTCCGGATGGTGGGGCACGGGCAAGCTCAAGCCGTCGATGCTCGCCAAGGTCCTCGATTTCGGTCCGAACGGGGTGGTGCTCCGGGGGTTACGCGTCCGTTTCCTCATTCCTTGGGACGCAATCCGCTCGATCGGAGTGGCGCCCGGTGATGCGTGGGCATACGGAGCGCCGGTGACGCGACACGCCATACGCGTGGGCAGCACGATCGTCCTTCGATCGTCAGCCGGCCAAGACGCGGTGTTCTTCACGCCGCTCCTGCTCCCATCCGAGGTACAGGCCATTCTCGAGCCCTTCGTTGCTTCGCTCGAAGCATCCGACCTGGATGATCGGCTCGATCAAGCTGGATCATGGGGGAAGGGCCTCGGCGCAGAGAGCGCCGCCGCACTTCCCCTCTGAACTCCGGCACACCGCCACAACGTCTTGCCGCGAGCTCGGGTGCTCCGGTGGCTCTGCAGCCGGAGACTTGCCGGGTCCAGCCGGCCTAAGCCGTCATCTCCTGGGAGCGTGCATCCAACAGGGATTCAGCAATCGCCCGACCGTGCCGATGGGAAACCATGCACGAGGTCCGTCGGCAGTGCGGAGCGACCGATCTTGATCGGGAGCTGGTGCGCCAGATCAGGCGGTCCCACGTGGTCGGCAGAGTTCGAGGAATCGCCGTGGGCGTGATGATGCTGCTCGCGGCATCAGGCTACCTGTTCGGTGGCGCGATCATGACCCAACAGATCGCCTCGGCCGGTCCACCCAACGGGACAGAGCTGCGGGCCACAGAGGCCAGCATGGCGCAAGCACAGGCAACGGTTCGCCCGATCGCAACATCGGCCTCCACAGCACGTATCAACCTGACGTCGAACGGTTTGTCATCGAGCGGCAAGGCGTTCTCCTACGGCTACGACCTGGCGCAACAGGGTCCCTATGACGGCAAGGGACCGGTGTCCGACTCGGCTCGCCAGGTTGCACAATCCATCAGCGGAGCCTTCGAGGATGTCCCCATCATGGGTTGGGGGCTCCCGAACCCAGAACCGTCGCCCGGGATCTACGACCTCTCCGGGATCGCACAGCGAGTCGCGTTCGTTGAATCCACCGGCGGGATACCGATCATCACCCTCTGCGCGGCGCCGGACTGGATGAAAGGCGGCCAGCTCGGAAGCACCGACTGGACGCAGATCGATACCGCCCCGTTGCCCCAGCACTTTGAGGATTTTGCCGCTCTCACCGCCCTCATCGCGAGGACTTTTCCACAGGTGAAGTACTTCGTCGTCTGGAACGAACTGAAAGGATTCTGGAACTCTTCCATTGATGGGTGGGACGCCGAGAGTTACACCGATCTCTACAACGACGTCTACACGGCGATCAAGGCCGTCCGGCCGGACGCGTTGGTCGGAGGTCCGTATGTATCCATGACAACGGACCCTGGCTCGGCGCCCGCGATGCAAGCAGCGCCGTCTGGCTCATGGGGATACGTGGATCCGGCACCTCTGGCTGCCGTCTCCTACTGGCTTCGGCACAATGTCGGAGCCGACTTCATCGCCGTGGATGGGAGCGGGTTCACCGAGAGCGCAGGGCTCGCCACCGATCCCCTGACTGCCACCCAGAAGTACGCAGCCGTGGATGACTGGCTCAGAGCTCAGACCTCTCTTCCCATCGTTTGGATGGAGTCCCACCTCCTACCAGATCCGACCACTGCGACACAGCAGCAGCAAGCAGCATTGCGCGTCGCTGTCCTGCTGCAGATGGCATCGAGTGGGGCGAGCGTCGGCATGCAGTGGAACCCAGAGCAGACCCCCGGATGGGACGAGGGTCTCTGGACTGCCACGGATGCCATCGGTGGAGGCCAAGCAACGGTCCTCGCTCAGGAGCTCCCCGCGGTGCTCGCCGTCCTGGCCGCTCCGGTCAGCCTGGTCGGTGGAGAGCCGCCGGGGAGGATGGCCGCCTCCGGCCCCGACGGGACGATTACGGTGACCCTCTCGCCGACCACCGCCAGTGTGGTCACCCAGACGAGCTGAGCTGACCGGCCGACGCCCGGCGGACCTACGTTCGAAGGTTGAGACCTCTCCCCTGCCGGGACGAAGCAGTGATGAGCCGATTGGCAAGTCGATCGAGGTGCAACCGACCGAGGAGGTACCCGAGCACCGTCAGCATCAACCCCACGACGATCATTCCCGAGCGCGAACGGGAGTACGACCCTCCGTGGGCTCCAGGTGCGAGCCCGTAGAGAAAAGCGACCGGGAGGGCGTGTGCGAGGTACTCCCGCTCGCTGGCGAGGGCCGAGGTGTTCCCGACATGAGTGGACACGGTCGCCTTGGACAGCCCCTCGGCCACGCAGCGCCGCATGAAGTACCTGATCGTGGTCCGATCGGCACTCACGAAGTGATCGACGGTGGCTCCTGGGACATGGATGATGCATGTTCCAGGAGCGAGTTTGCTGAGACGAATGCTGAACTCGGTCTCCTCGCATCCGAGCGGAAGCGTGCCAAAACGGCCCATATCGCTCCCGAAACTGCCGGCTATTTCGAAAGCACTTCGTCGGAAGGACATATTGGCACCAATCGGATTCCGAACCGGTGCCCGTTCGAGGGGCAGTCCCCGGTAGCTGCAGCCGACCACCCAGTCGAACTCGGGCGGGAACCATGCCGGACGCCGGTCGTGCCAGAAAGCCCTCGCCACCCCACCGGTGCCGATCACGCTCTGATCCCGATACGGGGCGACCAAGGTCTCGAGCCACGAGCGATCTGCGCGCGCGTCATCGTCCAAGAAGGCGACGATGTCGCCGTGAGCATGGCGCACACCGGAGTTCCGAGCTCCGGATAGCCCGCGTTCCTCGGTGTTCGGCACGACATCGACATGGGCGCCGCAGCTGGCCGAGACTCGATCGAGAAGGGCGTCGTTGTGGTCGATCACGACAATGATCTGGATGGGCGGGTAGGACTGGCTCATCACCGACTCGATAGCGGCGACGAGTAGGTGCCACCTCCGATCCGCATAGGCGCAGATCACCACCGTCACGGACGGCAGACCAGTGATCATGGAGTCAGAGCGACCGTGAACTGGTATTCCTGAGAAGCCTGGTTGTCTGACAACGACCGGGAGAACACGTGAATCGTGCCGATCTCCGGTGACGAGATCGTGAATGGCACACTCTGTTGGAAGGTTCCCCCGATTGCCGCGGTGTTCGTCACAGCGGCGAGAAGCTTGCCGCTGGGGTCCGTGAGATCGACATCGTACGTGCCGTCGAAAGCGGTGATTCCCGAGATGGAGAGCTCACCGCGGAGGCTTCCACCGACAGCAGGCGACTCAAGAAGAACGTCCGGCAATGCGCTCGTCACCTGTGTCCGACCGATCGGAGCGCTCATGTTCACACCGGCGAAGTTGACCAGCTGCACCTTTGCGACTTGGATGACCACCCCTGTCACATTGGGGAACGATGTGAGCGTGTACACCACCTGGGCGAGGCGTGCCGAGAGCACAGCCGGCGGCGCGGGCTCGACGAAGGACGGGCTGAAGTTGACCGTAGCCAGCCCGTTCCTGACTACCAGGCCCCGCACGACGGTTCCCGACGGGATGTCCGTGATCAGACCCGCTGCCACTTCGGCGGGGGTTGGGCCGAAGACAAGGCTCAACATCTGCGCGTAATGCGGATCGTCCACTGTCCCCACGGTGCGTGTCGCCACTCCGAGCGTTGAGCCCCGCACGAAGTAGAGGTTGAACGTACGTTGCGGCGGTGGTGCCGTCGTGGTGGTGGTGGACTTCGGCACGGAGGTCGCCGATTTGGACAACGTCGTCGTGGTCGAGGTCAAAGCCGTGGTCGCTCCGCTGCAACCGGCCAACAAGAGGCCCACGAGGATCATCGAGGCCAGCGCCGTCACTCGGCTAGGGACCCGCCGCAAACCCATTGGACGTGTCACGGCGACGTGCATCTTCTCAGACAGGCGCTGGCAGGGCGGCGACCGATCGCAACCCGTGACCCGGCAACCAGCGATTCCTCCGTTCGTCACGGCTCTTACGACGTTCGCAGGTAGTAAAAGCGGATGATGATCAGGAACGCGACGGCAACAAAGAGCACCGAGAAGAGCCGGCTCAACCACCGGCGTGTGAGCACGAATCGGTCAGAGTCTCCGGCGATGGCGGCCAAGACCTCGTGCGTGATGATCAGCACCAAGACCGACGCCACCGAAATGATGGCGACCGGTGCATTGGTGGCCAGCGACTTCATGCTCTGCCCCCTCGGCCCAGGTGCCACAACACGGCTAGGGCGTTGGCTCCGGCAGCACCGATGAGCAGGCCACCGATGCTGCCGACGGGATGC
>DASPVS010000203.1:0-2491 GCA_035622235.1 Acidimicrobiales bacterium
AGCTCTCTGAGTCTCCGACGGCGCGGTTCTGCAGTGATCACCTGCCGTTCACGCTGCGCTGAGCTACCTACTTCTTCGTTTCCCAAAAGATCTTGTCGATCTCGGCTATCTGTTGGAGTAACCGGTCGCCGACTGCAACGTCGTTCGTCTTCTTCGCCTCGCCCGCTGTCTTGGTCGCCGTCCAGAAGATCTCGTGCAGGTTCGGGAATCGCTGCACGTGCTCCGGCTTGAAGTAGTCGGTCCAAAGGACCCACAGATGGTGTTTGACGAGGTCGGCGCGCTCCTCCTTGATGAAGGTCGCACGAGTCTTGAAGACATCGTCGTCCGACTCGTTGAATTTCGACATGCAGTTCTTCACCGACTCCGCCTCGATGCGGGCTTGTGCCGGGTCGTAGACACCGCAAGGGAGGTCGCAGTGAGCGTCCACGACAACGGGCGCATTAAACCTGTCGATGATGTCGAGCACTCGATCGACGATTGGCATGAGCAACGCTCCTTCGTCCGAAGTGGGGATGTGCGCCCACCTTACCCACAGCCGAAACGTGACCCATAGCCGAAACATGACGCGTCGGCCGGCAGTGTTGCTTGCCGTGACGGGCACGCTCGCTGTGTCGGGCACGGCTCTCGCGGTGCTTGCCGGGCTCACCAGACCCAAACGCGTAGTCGTCAACGGAGTCAGCATGTTGCCGACGTTGGCTCCGGGGGATCGGCTGCTCATCGCGAGAAAGCCGAGAATCCTTCCTGGTGATGTCGTCGCACTTCGAGACCCTCGAGACGATGGCCACCTCATAGTCAAGCGAGTTGCGTCGGTCCAGGGAGACACCCTCATGGTCAAGGGGGACAACCGAGCGGCCAGCACCGACAGTCGGGAGTTCGGGCCCGTCTCCAGAGCCGACGTCGTTGGCTCCGTGGTGCGCCGATATGGCCCCAGGGATCGGAAGGGGCCCGTTCGCTGACGTCTAAAGAGCAAGCGGCAGAGTACGCTCGAACTATGACGTCGTTGTCCACCGAGCTCGACAGGTTGCTCGGCCCTGACTATCTCGAAGACGTGAGCTCCAAACCCATCGAATGGGTTCGTGAGAAGCGAGCGGAATGCGATGCGGCAGAAACAGCCGTTTCCTATCTGCGCCGCGTCGCACAGGGTCGACTCGACATCGTTCACGCTTACCTGGACCATCGCGAGGACGAGACGAGCGCTCCCGACCTGAGCGCGCTGGTCGACGACCTGTCGGCGATCATTGCGTCGGGCCCTCCGCGTCCGAACGGGCGGGGTCGGCTTCTGACTCCTCTTGCCCCAGACATGGAGAGAGAGGATCTGACGGCCGACCTGGACGCGATTCTCGACGCAAACCGGATCGGCGAGCTGCCGTCGATGTCCTCTGACGAGTTGCAGGAGATCGCAGACCGCCTGACGGCGATGGAAAGGAAAATCTCCCAGCAAAGACGCGCCTTGCACGAGCGGATAGACCGGCTACAGGCGGAGATCGTTAGTCGGTACAAGACCGGCAGGGCTTCCGTCGACGGTCTCTTGACCTGACCCGGGCCGCGTTGCCGGCTCCGGATGTCGCAAAACAGCTGCCCGACAGGTGGAGGGACCTCGGTAACTTCATCCGGGAGCAGCGAAACGGAGCAAGGCTTTCTTTGCGCCGTCTGTCGGAGTTGGCCGGCATTTCGAATCCCTACTTGAGTCAGATCGAGCGCGGCCTACGCCATCCCTCAGCGGAGATCCTGCAGCAGATCGCCAAGGCGCTCAGAATCTCGGCTGAGACTTTGTACGTCCAGGCAGGCATTCTCGAGCCCGCAGTTGGAGGAGGGGATCTCGCTACCCACATCCTCGCGGACGGCAGTCTGACTGAGGACCAGAAGCAGGCGCTCATCCGTATCTATATCTCGTTTCGCAACGAGAACGACGCTGGTCGCAATAAGGCTGGTCGCAATAACGACGCTGGCCGCCACGAGAACGACGCTGGCCGCCACGATGGCGAGCCCAGTCGCCACGATGGCGAGCCCCGTCGCGGTCGCAACGATGCCGAAGGTCACAGAGGCTCCGAGCCCCACAGGAGCTCCGGAAGCCCCGAAATCCACGAACCTGAGCTCCAGCGACACGGGGAGGGCGAACACTTTGAGGCCCACGGGCGTCGCCCAGGAGGTGAATCCGACCGGTCCACCCAAGCCGGTGGTCGTCAAAGTCCAGGCCGTTAGGCTCCACTCGGTGCGACGCCTCGCCGTTCTGTCTCTCCATACCTCACCGCTCGCACAGCCGGGCACCGGGGACGGCGGAGGGATGAACGTCTATGTGCGAGAGCTGTCGACCGCTCTTGCCAGGGCCGGAGTCGAGTGTGACGTCTACACCAGGGCCTGGTCGACGACGCTACCTGCGATCGTTGCGGTCGAACCCGGGTTGAGAGTTCATCATGTGCCGGCGGGGCCGTTGGCGCCGGTCCCCAAGGAGAAGCTTCCACACCTGGTGGATGAATTCACTGAGAACGTG